>JAFNUH010000007.1 GCA_017384185.1 Alistipes sp. | reverse complement strand
GTTTTCCCGTAACGAAGATTCTCTTTGTCGCAGGGTCGTATGCAATACCGTTCAGCACATCGGTATTTCCATCCACATCTTCATCTTTGAGAAGTCCCGTAAAGTCAATCATACCCTCCACGGCACCCGTCTTAGGGTCGATGATAAGGACTCGCTCGGTGGTATAAACATTTGCCCAAATCTTGCCGTCAATCCACTCCAGCTCGTTGATAAAACGGATAGGCTCACCACGCAAAGTTACCGTAATTGTCCCCTCACGGCGGAATGTCTCGGGATTGAGCTTATAGATATTTGCCGAACCGTTTGACATATACAACTTCTCACCATCGGATGTCAAGCCCCAACCTTCGCCTGCATAACGAAAATCCTGCAACTTCTTACCTGTTGCTACATCATAGACGTGGCAGACGTTTGACTCCCAAGTGAGCTGATAGAGTTTATCTCCCAACAAAGTAATACCCTCACCAAACTCACTACGAGGAAGTTTTATCTGTGTCTGAGGTTTATCATCGCCGAGTTTGTAGGTGTTAATCTCCGAGCGACCATATTCGCCCGTACCCTCCCACATAATGCCATCGACAAATTGCAGACCCTGCGTGTAGCTATTGGTGCTATGGGGGTATATGTTTTTAATCTTGTAGCTATACTCTATCGGCTGCACCGTCTGCGGCACTGCAACGCTCTTCTGCGACTGTGAGCCACACGCCACAACAGAAGCCACAGCTATGAGTGCAATAAAAAATCTCTTCATAATATCCATATTTTAAGCAAATATACTACAAAATTCCAAAACATCTGCCAACTTACCTTATATAAATAATCAAACCACAAAGAAAACCTGTAATATGACAAAAAACAGAGACCACCAACATCTGTTAGCAGTCTCTGTTTTCATACTAAAAGTTGTATAAGAAGAGGGTTTTCAAGGCTTGCGAAGCTCGAAAAACCGCAGTTTACTTGGCGTAAATGAGGATTTTGAGAGCGAGCGTAACGCAGAAAACACCTTATTAGACAACTTTTTACAATTTGTCTTTCTTCACACCTTCGAACGTCATCACAACGGGAAGAATATCACCATTCTCATCGAAGTGCAACTCCTCGATGCAAGTTACACGATTGTCACGCTTGTTAGACTCGATGGGACGACGGTGGTAGATGATATAATACTTACCACTGCGAGGATTGTGTACGATTGAGTGGTGACCAGCGCCACGTGCAACCTTATCGTCCTGCTGCAAGATTACATCCTTACGCTCGAAAGGACCAAAGGGAGAGTCCGAAATTGCATATGCGACCTTATAGTTGGGACCTGTCCAGCCTCCCTCAGACCACATAAAGTAGTACTTGCCATCACGAATAAACATAAATGGACCCTCAACGTAGTTCTTAGGTGTAACCTCCTTATATAGAGTACCATCCTCAAAGGGAACGATGCTCTTGAAGTCGTCGGCGAGCTTCACTACATTACAATGACGCCAGCCACCATAATACATATAGTGAGTACCATCCTTATCCTTGAATACAAACTGGTCGATAGGCTGCGCACCATTTACAATCTCGCCAATCAACGGCTTGCCAATCAAATCCTTAAAAGGACCTGCGGGGTTGTCGGCAACAGCTACGCCAATACCGCCAATCTCACCCTCGTGAACATCATTTGCACCGAAGAAGAGGTAGTACTTACCATCCTTCTCAATTGCAGCGGGTGCCCACAAAGCCTTATTAAGCCACTTAATCTCATTGTTATCGATAATGCGCTCGTGCTTGGTCCACTTAACCAAATCCTTCGACGAGAAGCAGTCGAAGAAGAGCTGATCCTCGTATGCAGCCGAGTAGGTCGGATAAATCCAGTATGTTTTACCGAAAACAATACCCTCAGGGTCTGCATAATCTCCCTCAAAAATAGGGTTACCCGATGTTTTCTGAGCATAAGCCGCCGCCGATGACATCACAGCCAGAGCAACAAAAAACAGGTTAACAATCTTTCTCATATTACAGTTATTTTAGGTTAATATTACTTCAAACCCATTGCCTCGACCAAAGCCTGTGTCTCGGGCTTATGACCACGGAAATCGACGTAGATATCCATAGGGTGACGCTGACCACCCTGCTCCAACAAGTGACGGAACGCCTTAGCCGTAGCCTCATCGAAGATACCCTTCTCCTTAAAGAGAGAGAATGCATCGGCAGCCAACACCTCAGCCCACTTATAGCCGTAGTAACCAGCAGCATAGCCACCTGAGAAGATATGAGTAAACGAAGGAGCCATAGCCGTACCCTCAATCAGAGGAGTAACCTGTACGGGAGCCATTGCCTTAACTTCGAAAGGCTCAATCTCGCCCTCATAAGGCGATGTCATTGTATGCCAAGCCATATCTGACATACCGAACGAGAGCTGACGCACGTTACCATAAGCTGCCAAGTAGTTCTTCGCTGCAACAATCTTCTCAACCAACTCTGCGGGGATAGCCTCGCCCGTCTGGTAGTGTACTGCCCACATATCAAGGTACTCCTTCTCGGTTGCCCAATTCTCCAAAATCTGAGAGGGGAGCTCCACGAAATCACGATATACGTTTGTGCCGTTCAAAGACTCATACTCGCCCTTGGCCAACATACCGTGCAAGGCGTGACCAAACTCGTGAAGGAATGTAGTAAACTCATCGAATGTAAGCAACGAGGGGGCATTCTCGGTAGGCTTAGTAAAGTTCATTACCAGCGAAACCAAAGGACGTGTCTCCTCACCCTCGATAACCTTCGTGCCACGGAACTCGGTCATCCACGCACCCGAACGCTTAGACTCACGGGGGAAGAAATCGAGATAGAGGACAGCCAACAACTCATTGTTGTCGTACACCTCGTATGCCGTTACATCGGGGTGATAAACCTGAATCTTATCGTTAGCCACAAACTGCAAACCGTAGAGTTTCTCAGCCAAGAGGAATACACCCTTGATTACGTTGTCGAGCTTGAGGTAGGGCTTCACCTGCTCGTCGTTGATAGCATACTTCTCAGACTTATACTTCTCAGTATAGTATGCCCAATCCCACGGCAAGAGCTTATCACGAAGACCATTAGCGTGAGCATAGTCGCTGATTGTAGCATAATCCTTATGAGCATACTCAATAGTCGAAGCACGCAACTCATCGAGAAACGAGGTCACATTCGCAGCGCTCTCAGCCATACGCTCCTCAAGGACATAATCGGCGTGAGTGTTATAGCCCAAAAGGTTGGCAATCTTCAGTCGCAAAGAGGTAATATTACGGATAATCTGAGAGTTATCATACTCTCCGCCCAACGCACGACTATTATATGCACGGTACAACTTCTCCTTAATATCACGCTGTGAAGAGTACATCATAAAGGGACCGTAGCTCGGAGCCTTCAAAGTAACTGTCCAACCCTTCTCGCCACGAGCCTTAGCCTCGGCAGCCAAACCATCCTTCACGAAGTCGGGCAACTCGGCAACCTGTGCAGGGTTTGTTATATTAATCGAGAAGGCGTTAGTTGCAGCCAAAGCATTCTGACCAAAGATAAGCGTAGCCTCCGACAACTCTGAAGTATATTTACGATACTCCTCCTTCTTATCGTCGGGAAGTGCCGCACCCGAACGAGAGAAGCTCTTATAGCTATCCTCCAGCAACTTAATATCTACATCCGACAAACCACGACGTGAACCCTCATAAACAGCCTTCACACGTGAGAAAAGTTCGGGATTCAACGCAACATCGTTGCTCAGCTCCGTAAGTTTAGGCTGTATACGCAGAGCAATAGCCTCCATCTCCTCCGATGTATCAGCCTCGTTGAGGTTGTAGAACAAGCCCAAGATACGATTCAACAACGCACCCTGACGCTCCATAGCCACGATTGTATTCTTGAAAGTAGGCTTTGCAGGATTATTTACAATAGCATCGATCTCGGCACGTGAAACAGCGATAGCGGTCTCAATAGCAGGCTCATAATGCTCTATTTTAATTAGGTCAAACGGAGGCGTTGCGTGGGGTGTATCCCACTCAGCCAACAAGGGGTTTGACTCATCAATTTCGGGCAGCACTACAACAGGCATCTTATCGCCAGCGCATCCTGCCACAAGGGCACTCAGTGTCATAATAAGAAATAATTTTTTCATCGTTATAATTTTATTGGTTTCTTCTACTTTTTAATAGGCTCTAATCCAAGCTGCTGAGGCGTAGCCTCACCCTGTGGCTCAACTACTTGCTCCGAGGGGAGTGTATTCAGCGAATCCATCTTAGCTTGCAGGCGAGCCGCCTCACGCTCACGACGAGAACGCTCGGCACGCTGGCGAGCCTGAGCTCGGGTATCAACACGTATAATCTCTTCCATAAGCAACAAATCCTCGTCAAAGTTCTCCTCCTCAGTGTTAAGACCTCGAGCCTCCAACATAGCACGATTATCGGGGTCGGCACCTCGGAATGCACGATACATATCCATTCCGGCACGGGTACCACCTTTAGAGAGAATCTCTCGGCGGAAGCGCTCAGCCGTCGCCCTATCGAATATATCACCACTCTCAACAAACGCCTGATAAGCATCCTTATCCAGCACCTCCGCCCAGATATAGAAGTAGTAACCTGCCGAGTAACCACCATCGAATATATGGCTGAAATATGTATAGTGATAACGTGGTTCAATCTGCGGGATAAGACCTCGCTTCTCGGTCAGCGCCTGACGCTCGAACTCGGCAACATCTATCTTATCGGCACTCTGCACAGAGTGAATATCCAAATCTGACAACGCCGCAGCAACCAACTCCGTAGTATTGAAGCCCTCGTTAAACTTGGCGCTCTCGTGAATACGGCGAATCATATCATCGGGCATAACCTCGCCTCGGCGGTAGTGAACGGCATACTGCTTAAGCATAGGTGTCGCAAATGCCCAATTCTCCATAATCTGTGACGGCAGCTCCACAAAATCACCCTCAACGCCACTCAAACCACGATACTTAACATCCGAGAATAGGCAGTGCAGAGCGTGACCAAACTCGTGGAAGAATGTCTCCGTCTCGTCAATAGACAACAACGCAGGAGTGCTACCAACGGAGGGTGTGAAGTTGCAAACGATAGATACAACGGGAAGAACTCGCTTGCCATCCTTATAACTCTGCTCAACATAGGTTCCGCACCAAGCGCCACCAGCCTTGCTTGCTCTGGGGTGGAAATCCATATACAACGCTCCGAGCGGAGTATCGTCGCTATCGATGACCTCATATACCTCGCAATCGGGATGATATACGGGCGCTTTCAGCGGACGGAAAGTTATGCCATAGAGACGATTACAGAGGAAGAAGATACCACCCTTAACATTGTCCAGCGAGAGATACTCTCTCACATCCTCCTCCTTGAGGCTGTAATCCGTATTACGCACCTTCTCGGCATAATACCACCAGTCCCACGACTCGAACTCTTCATTACTATTATTCTCTCGGCTCATATGTGGCTTCAAGCGCTCCAACTCCCTCTTAGCCTGCTCAAGGGCGGGCTCCCACACCTGATTTAACAAATCGTAAACGGCATCAGGAGTAGATGCCATCTGGTCGGAGATTACATAGTGAGCATATGAGTCATAACCCAAAAGTTTCGCCTTCTCATAACGCAGGCTAACCATCTCAGCAATAATATCATTATTGTCGTGCTCGCCGCCATTATTTGCTCGGGTGATATAGGCTTTATAAATATTCTCACGCAACTCACGATTCTGCGCATAGGTGAGCAGGGGTAACATACTCGGCTTCTGCAGGGTGAAGATATGTTTACCCTTCTTATCTATGCTATTGGCATAATCCATTGCCGCATCACGTACCTGGGTAGGAACACCGAGCAGTTCACTCTGCGTCGCCTCCAAAGTATAAGCATTCGTCTCTGCCAAAACGTTACGACCAAAATCGACGCTGAGCGATGTGAGTTTCTCGTTAATCTGCTTCAGGCGCTGTTTATCGTCCGCCGACAGCATAGCTCCCGAACGCTCAAACTGACGATAAATCTTCTCCACAAGGCGACGCTGCTCAGCATCGAGCTTCAATGTGTTGCGAGCATCATAAACGCTCTTTATCCTCTCGAAGAGTTTTTCGTTCATCAATATCGCATCGTGGTGCGCTGCAAGCGTGGGCATCATCTCTGACGAGAGAGCCTGCATCTGCTCATTGGTATCGGCAGAGGCAAGCATCTCAAATACTGTACGTACCCGAGCAAGCATCAGACCCGAATTATCGAAAGCCAAAATTGTATTCTCGAACGACGGCTTCTCGACACTCTCAACGATTGCCACAATCTCCTCGTTATGGAGTGACATACCTCGCTCAAAGGCGGGTCGGTAGTGTTCAAACTCTATGCGGTCAAAGGGCGGAACACCATACGGCGTCTGCCACTCAGCCTCAAAAAATGGGTTTTCGCCCACACTTTTCTGCTTGTCGCAAGAGATAAAAGTTATAATAACGGTCGCAAGTGCGAATAAACCTAAAAAGCGTTTCATCCTTAAATATATATTTAATACCTTTGCAAAGGTAATATTTAACACAAAGTTATGCAACTATTTTATGCACCAGATGTAACACTGCCCTATTACACCCTCTGCGAAGAGGAGTCAAAACACTGTGTAAGAGTTCTGCGCCTGAAGGCGGGAGACGAGTTACACCTGACCGATGGGCGTGGCAATATGCATCGTTGTCGTATCGTGGAGCCTCATCAGCACCACTGCACCGTAGAGATTGTAGAGACTCAAACCGAATACGAGCGTCTGCCCTACTCGCTTACGATGGCGGTAGCTCCAACAAAGAATATCGACCGCTTCGAGTGGTTTTTGGAGAAGGCTACCGAGGTAGGCGTAAGCCGCATCGTGCCCGTGGAGTGTGACCACAGCGAGCGTCGCACCATCAAGTACGACCGAGAACTGCGTGTCATTACATCTGCCGTCAAGCAATCGCTCAAGGCATATCACCCAGAATTGGACGATTTGACTCCTTTGCGCAAACTTATCGCCGAGCCCTTCGAGGGTCAAAAATTTATCGCTCACTGCGACCCAAACAGCCAGGAAAGACTCTTTTTGCCGGCAATTATTAAAAAAAATGAAAATATTTTAATTTTAATTGGTCCAGAGGGTGATTTTTCGCCCGAAGAGATTAATTTTGCACTCGAAAATGGATTCAAACCCATATCGCTCGGCACGCAACGTCTTCGCACTGAGACAGCAGCCGTAACAGCTACGGTGATGGTTGCCACGATAAATGGGTTATAAATCTGCACTACTGCCCTGCGGATTAGTCTTTTGCAATCTAATGCCGCACAAGGTAATGTCGGTTGAAAAAATAAAATTTTAACGATGTTTTATCTCTATCTACTTCTGACACTCGCACTGTTGGTGGCGGCTACGTTCATTGCCCCTGTAAAGTCCAAGGTGTGGGTGGCATTTACTGCTGTGGCTGGTGCCGCAGTAGCAGTAGCCGTTCCCTCAATAGGGGTATTGGCAAGCGGTAGCGAGATTGAGCTAATGTCGTCGATTGAGTCACCGATGGATGTCGGACGACTCTCGATTGATGCCCTCTCGGCACTCTTCCTGCTGATTATCGGATTGGCAGGTATGGCGACAATACTCTACTCACGTGGCTACCTGGCACACTATCTAACAAAAAAATCTTCAGCGCACATATCGCTACACTACACAGCATTGACACTGCTCGTATTGTCGATGATGTTGGTAGTTATGGCCGATGGAGGCTTCCTGTTCCTCTTTGCGTGGGAGCTGATGACAATTGCATCATTTGTACTCATCCTCTTCGATGCCGAGCGTGCGGAAGTGTTGCGTGCGGCGTTGGCATATCTTGTAATGATGCACATAGGATTCATATTCCTTGTGGCAGGATTTGTCAGCGTTGACAGCACTTGCGGCAGCTCATCGTTCGAGTGGCTCTCGGCTTGCTTTGCGGGTGGTGGCAACACACATATCTTCATACTCTTCCTTATCGGATTTGGTATGAAGGCTGGTCTGTTCCCTATGCACGTATGGCTTCCCGAGGCGCACCCTGCAGCACCGTCACACATCTCTGCTATTATGTCGGGTGTGATGATTAAGACGGGTGTTTATGGCGTTCTGCGTGTTGTAAGCTATATGAGCGTTATGGAGCAGATTCACACCGTAGGTGTTATTCTGTTGGCTGTGGGCGTTGTCACAGGTTTGTGGGGCGTTATCTTAGCGGCTGTACAGAACGACGTAAAGCGTCTTTTGGCATACTCAAGTATCGAGAACATTGGTGTTATATTTATCGGTATGGGTATCGCTACATTGGCTCAGGCGGCGGGAAATCATATGGTTATGACCTTGGCGATGTGCGGAGCATTGATGCACATCATCAACCACTCGCTCTTTAAGTCATTGCTCTTCTTTGGAGCTGGTAACATCTACTCACAGATGCACACCACACACCTCGACCGCTTCGGTGGTGTTGCCAAATATATGCCCGTTACGGCAATCCTTTTCCTCGTAGCTACGGTAGCTATCTGCGCCCTGCCGCCGCTTAATGGTTTTGTGGGCGAGTTTATGATATATTTGGGTATGCTCAACAGCGTGCGTGATGGAGTAAATGTTCTATATGCCGCAGGCGGTATGTTGGCACTCTCGCTTATCGGAGGAATCGTTGTTTTGGCATTCTCAAAGCTATATAGCACCGTATTCCTTGGCTCACCTCGTCACCATCACGTAGCAGAGTCAGAGGAGGTTGATAGTCTGCGTATTGCAGCAATGGCAATTCCTGCGGCTGGTATCATCACAATCGGTCTCTTCCCGCAGTATGCCGTGCGTATGATCGAAGGTGTTGTAAAGACGCTGACGGGTGCTAACGTATCGTACATAAGCGACTACATTTCGCCCAACCTATCACGCATATCACTTTCGGCAATTCTTCTGGTAATCATCATTGCTCTGCTCTACGTTTTGAAGCGTCGTGCGCAGAGTACTCGCACCGTAGCCAAAGGTCCTACGTGGGGTTGCGGCTTCACTTCGCCCAACATCCGTATGCAATATACGGGCGAGTCATTTGCCGAAGGATTGGAGTCTATCGCTACAACTCTCACACAGGATACCGTTGAGGGTCGTACCGTTGGCAAGAGCGAGATATTCCCCACACAGCACAACTACAACGTCCGCCACAAGGATAAGATTGACCGTCTGTTGGCAGAGTGGTGGGTTGAGTTGCTGCACATTATCAACAAGCGTATAATGAAGCTGCGCACAGGAAAAATCAACCACTATATCCTCTTTGCGCTGCTCTTCCTTGTTGCAATATTTATTCTTTCACTCCTTAATTTGATTTAGTTATGGGAATACTATTTAACACCCTTCTGATGATTATTGTGGCACTTGCCATCCCCGGAGTGATAAACCGTACACGTGCTCTGCTGGCAGGTCGTCAGGGTCTGCCCTTTGTTCAGCATCTGCGTAACGTAAATCTATTGCTCCGCAAGGGCGCCGTTTATTCAACCACAACAACCGCCCTTTTCCGCATAGCTCCCGCCGTATATCTCGGAGCAGCTATCGTGGCTATGTTGTTTATCCCCGTTGCTGACCTCTATCCTCTGATTTCGTTCGAGGGTGATGTTATATGCTTCGCCTACACGTTGGCTCTCGCCCGCATAGCGATAATCTTGGCTGCTATGGATACGGGTAGCTCATTCGAGGGTATGGGCGCAGCACGTGAGGCGTTGTATGGAGCGCTTATCGAACCTGCGCTGATGATTGGCTTCGCTACGCTCGCTATGTTCTGTGGCTATACGTCGTTTGCCGACATCTTCGAGTATGAGCAGTCGTTCAACCTCCACCTTACGATTGTGATGCTGCTTACGGCATATCTTTTCGTGAAGATTACCTTCGTGGAGTCGGGTCGAGTGCCCGTTGATGACCCCCGTACGCACCTTGAGCTTACGAGGATTCACGAGGTGATGTGTTTGGATTATAGCGGTATTGATATGGCTATGATTCACATTGCTGGTTGGATTAAGACAGCTTGTTTCTCGATGATTGCCGCAAATGCGATAGCCGCTACGGGCTGTTTCCACTGGTGGTTTGCCGTGCCGTTGGCTATTCTGTTAACGGGTATCTCGGTTGGTGTTGTCGAGTCAACACAGGCACGAAACAAGTTGGTACGTAACACAAC
>JAFNUH010000072.1 GCA_017384185.1 Alistipes sp. | reverse complement strand
TCTCGTCGGCACCCGTAGTAAAGAATGTCTGCAAGTTGAGCAATTTGTATGCCGCCTTGATAAGACGTGCCACACCTGACTCCTCAAGACCCATATCCTGAAGGAACATCTGGCGCTCCTCAAAATCCTCTAACTCGGCGATATCGGCCTCGGTAGCTGCTGCCACGATAAGCATCTCGGCATTCTCGTCTGCGATAGCCGCCTTAACAGCCTCGGTGTGAGCGTTGCCCGACACGGCTGACGCCTCATCTACGTTACAAACGTAGAGTACAGGCTTGTCGGTCAAAAGGTTAAGGTCGGCAACGAGCTTGCGCTCCTCCTTATCGGTCTCTACCGTACGAGCCGAGCGACCCTGCTCCAAAGCCTCCTTGAACTGCACGAGCAAGTCATACTTGCGCTTAGCGTTCTTATCGCCTGCAACTGCCTGCTTCTGGCACTTGCCAATATTATTCTCAACGGTCTCCAAATCCTTGAGCTGCAACTCTGTGTCGATAATACCCTTATCACGCACGGGGTCAACCGAGCCATCTACGTGAGTGATGTTACCATTCTCGAAGCAACGCAAAACGTGGATAATAGCATTTGTATTACGAATATTTCCCAAGAACTTATTTCCAAGACCTTCGCCCTTTGATGCACCCTTAACCAAACCGGCAATATCTACAATCTCGATTGTGGTGGGGACAACCTTCTTGGGGTTATCTATCTCAGCCAACTTAATCAGACGCTCATCGGGCACGGTGATAACGCCCACGTTGGGTTCGATTGTACAGAAGGGGAAATTTGCAGCCTGCGCCTTAGCGTTAGACAGGCAGTTAAAAAGGGTCGATTTACCCACATTGGGCAGACCGACAATACCGCATTGTAAAGCCATTTATTATCTGTTATTAATTATATACCTTAATAATTTTACAAAAGTACGAATTTTTAGGCAGACCGCCCCATTTTTCACCATATTTTTTCAAGCAGCGTCATTTATTTGCAAAAACACATTGAAATGCTTATATTTGCGCTTTATTCGACTTTTTGGTCGAACACAGATAGTGAAGTTAGGAATTTAGGTAAAATAAGAATTATGCTCAGCAGAAAAGTTGCATCACAACTCAAGGAGATAGAGACTCCTTTCTACCTCTACGACATCAAGCTCTTGCGTCAGACATTAGAGAGTGTTGTTTATGAATCAAACAAATACGGTTACAAAGTTCACTACGCCATCAAGGCGAACAACGACGATTACTTGCTCTCAATTATCAAAGAGTATGGTTTGGGTATCGACTGCGCCAGCGGTAACGAGGTGCGCAAAGCTATCGAGATGGGCTTCGACCCCAAGACAGTTGTATATGCTGGTGTAGGTAAGCGTGACAAGGAGATTCGCTACGCCCTTGAGCAGCAGATTTTGGCTATCAACTGCGAGTCTATCGAGGAGCTGAAGGTTGTAAACCAGATTGCTGGCGAGCTGGGTTTGAAGGCTGATATTGGTTTGCGTGTAAACCCCGACATTGACCCCAAGACAAACCGTTGCATCGACACGGGTCAGGCTGACAGTAAGTTTGGTATCTCATACGAGGAGATTCTTGACAATGTGGAGCTTATCAAGTCGCTGGAGAATATCAATATCATTGGTATTCACATCCACATCGGCTCACAGATTCGTGAGTTGCACGTATTCGAGAATATGTGTAACAAGGCGAACGCTATTGTCGAGAAGTTGGAGTCACTCGGCTTCTCATTCCGTATGGTTGACGTAGGTGGCGGTTTGGGTATCAACTACGATGTACCCGAGAATGAGCCTATCCCTAACTTTGCATCGCTCTTCTCTATCGTTCACGAGTATTTGAACGTGAATGGCAAGGAGGTACACTTCGAGTTCGGACGCTCTATCGTAGGCGAGTGTGGCGAGTTGATTGCCAGCGTTTTGTACAACAAGACAACAGCGACGGGTCGTCGTCTTTTGATTATCGACGCAAGTATGACCGAGCTTATCCGCCCGATGCTCTACGGCTCATACCACAACATTGAGAACATCACCTCGCAGGAGGATATTTATACCAAGTACACCGTTGTTGGTACGGCTTGCGAGTCAACCGACGTATTCGACGAGAACGTGAGCCTCAAGCGCAGTAAGCGTGGCGATTTGTTGGCTATCAAGTCGGCGGGTGCTTACGGTCGTTCGATGGCTTCGGAGTACAATATGCACGAGTTGCCGAAGGCTGTATATAGCGACCAGCTGACAAAATAGCAGTTAGCGAAGTATAACACATAGGGATGTTGCGTGATAAATATTGCGCAACATCTTTTTTTATTAAGGTATTTTATATATCTTTGGGAAATATTTGCGCAAACCTATGAACATAAAACAAATCAAATCTGAGATAGAGAAACTATCGCTTATGCTCTCTTCGTGGGAGGGAGCCGAGCAGGTTTCAACCATTGAGCGAGACATCGTTCTCGATAAATTGAAGGCGATTTATAACGCCGTGCGTTTCGATGAGGTTATCGAGCCGAGCGCACCTGTTGTCATACCTCCCGTTGCACCTGAGCCAGCTGCCGAGACCAAAGAGGAGGAGGCTGAGAGCGACGAGAAGGAGGTGGAGGTAGAGATTATCTTTGCCGAGGATGAATTCTCTGAGGAGGAACTTATTGACGAGGAGTCTACCGACGAGAATCCCGTTTCGGACTTTATTGCCGCTACCGTTGCAAGCGCCCTTACAGACGTTACAGCTAAGGAGGAGAT
>JAFNUH010000071.1 GCA_017384185.1 Alistipes sp. | reverse complement strand
GTCCATCGTGTACAACGCCATACACAGCCTGAATCATAGCTGCGGGAGCGTCACTCTGGAATACGATACGACCCATATCCACACCTGCAGCACCCTCGTTTACTGCGTTGTAACACAACTCCAAGGCCTCCAGCTCGGGCAGCTTCTTACCTCCTGCTATAACGATAGGCACGGGACACGATGCAACAACCTTCTCGAAGCCCTCGCAGTAGTAGGTCTTAACGATGTTAGCACCATTCTCGGCACACACTCTCGATGCCAAAGCAAAGTAACGAGCATCACGAGCCATCTGCTTACCCACAGCCGTAACACCCATAACGGGGATGCCGTAACGAGCACCTGCATCTGCCGCTTTAACAAGGTTTGCAACGGTAATAGCCTCCTGCTCACCATCGCCTGCCGACATCATAACCGCCATAGCCGATGCGTTGATGCGAATAGCATCCTCAACATCAATCAAGAGGTTACGGTTAAGTTCGGTGAGAACCGTAGAGCCGGCATCCGAGCGCAAGCAGACGGGTTTATTCACACCCGCAGGAATGGTACTCTGCAAAATACCTCGTGTACACATCAAGCAGTCGGCATAATCGACAAGAGGAAGAATCGACAAGTCGATACGCTCCAGACCCGATGTGGGACCCATAATAAATCCGTGGTCAAAGGCGAGCATCACCGTGCGACCACTCTTAGGATTAAAGATTCTCGAAAGGCGATTCTTCATACCCCAGCCCATATTAGCCGTGCCTTTAATCTGTGTGCCCTCGCACTTTACAGCCTCGCCAATTCCGAAATTTGTGGCTTCACGGAAGCCATCCATATCTGCCATAAGAATATAATTTTCTGTTTTACATTATTTTACTGCATCAGCAAATGCCTTAAACATACAACTCCACGACGCTGCACCGCTATCCATCGAGCCGATAGAACGCTCGCCATAGTTACGGGCACGACCGAAGTTAGCCTTCATCTCAACCGTTGCCTCAGCTCCTGCCACGGCCGCTGCGGCACCTGCTGCAAGAATCTCCGCTACGTCATCCGATGCAGACGCCTCGATAGCCTCAACGGCAGGAATCAGAGCATCCATCATTGTCTTGTCGCCAACCTTAGCCTTGGTCTGCATCTGCACATTCTTGAGCGCCGACGAAAACATCTTCTTAACGCCCTGAGCATCAATCTCCACAACCTCACCAACGCCATCGCTCATACCGAGCAACAGGGCGCCGAGCAATGTGCTTGTAGAGCCACTCACCTGCATCAGCACCTCCATACCCATATCGCCGAGCATAGACTTAAAGCCTGCACCCGCCTGAGCCTTCTCGACAACGACGCTCATAGCCGTCACGATAGCCTGACCGTGGTCACCATCGCCCAACACAGCATCCAACTGCGAGAACTCAGCCTCACGAGCCTTGATAGATGCCAACGCCGACTCAAGCATCGTCTTAAAGTCGGACAAAGTAAGTATCGTCTTCATCTCGTGTTATTTACCGATAGTTGTCCAATAGGGTGTATTTGCCGAGTAGTTCTTCAAGTAGTCGATATGGTCGTCGTCCAACTTGGCGATAATCATCTGGAAACCAGCCTGCTCCTGAACGGTGAGAATCTCCTGAATACGGCTGTAAACAACCTGCACGCCACGAGCCTCCAGCTCCTTTAAAGCCTTACGGAAGACGATGCTAAGCTCCATATGAGTTGTAGCACCTACGCCATTGATAATAAGCATCATCTTATCACCCTCGGCGGGCTTCAACTGGTTGCACAACATACCAACCATCTCGGCAGCAGTATCGTCCGCCGATACCAGCGGCTTACGACCGCCACCACCCTCACCGTGCTGACCAGCACCAATCTCCATAATACCATCGGGGAGGTCGGTGATAACAGCATCGTTCTGCGGGTGTGAGCACGAACGCATTGCAACAGCCAACGTTGCCACGTTAGCAGTATAACGCTCTGCAATCTCAACCAACTCGTCGAGCGACTTACCCTCATCGGCAGCAGCACCCAAAATCTTATACAAAGGCACACATCCAGCCAAGCCACGACGGTCGTCGATAGGAGCGTCAATACCTGCGCTAATATCATCGTATGTCAACACCTTACGCACCTTAATACCTGCACGCTCAGCCAACTGGCAAGCCATATTGGCACTCATCACATCACCCGAGTGGTTAAGGACAACGAGCAGGATACCAGCCTCACGCTTCATCAACTGCAAAGCCTGGAACAGACGCTGCGCACCCGGAGCTGCGAATACATCGCCCACAACCGAGCAATCCAACATACCATCGCCCACAAAGCCGCTCAACGCAGGCTCGTGACCCGAACCGCCCAGCGTAACGATAGCAACCTTATCCTCACTCTTGGGATTCTTGCGCACAACGATATTCTCGGCAGCGAGCGCAACCTGGTCGGGATATGCCATTACGTAACCTTCGAGCAACTCAGCGGTGATGTTCTCCGGAGAGTTGATAAATTTTGTTCTAATCTTGTCCATAGTTTTAAGGTTTTATCTGTTAAAATTATCTTTTTCTCTATGTCGGCCACTCTGCGTGGCACTGTCGGGCATCGAATGCCGCTAATCATAGCAAATTTAACAAAATTAGATGAAAAAATACGCTCTTCACACAATTATTTTTATCTTTGTCATATGGCAGATTTTCTTAGCAATAGCGTAAAGTTCGTTCCGGGTGTGGGTGAGGCACGTGCAAAGCTTCTCGAAAAGGAGTTGGGCATCTTCACCATAGATGATTTGTTGCGCCACTACCCCTTCCGCTACATCGACCGCACTCGCATCTATCGCATAGCCGAGGTAAACGAGAGTATGGATACCTCGCTGGTGCAGATTCGTGCTCGTGTGACGGGTGTGGCGTATGCCGGCACGGGACGCAAGCAGCGCTTCTCGGCATTCGTTTCGGATGCTTCGGGCTCGGCTGAGCTTACGTGGTTTGCTGGAATAAAGTGGATCGAAAAGAGCGTCGAGGTGGGACGAGAGTATCTTATCTTCGGACGACCGTCGTTCTATCGTGGCGAGTTGCAGTTGGCACATCCCGAGCTGGAGCTCGTCGAGAAGGCTATGAGTCGCAAAGCACATAGCGGTATGCAGGGCATATACCCCTCGACCGAAAAGATTGCATCGTCGCTCGGCACAAAGGGCTTTTTCAATATTATTACCAATGCGTGGAGCGTAACCGAGAAGCATATCACGGAGACACTCCCTGACTCCATCCGCTCGCATTACGCCCTTATGTCACTGCGTGAGGCGATATTTAATGTTCACTTTCCGCAATCTGCCGAGAAGTTGCAGCAGGCACAACGACGCTTGAAGTTTGACGAGTTTCTCGGCGTGCAGCTCTCTATTCAGGCACAACGCACCGACCGCATTACCCACCGCAACGGCTTCCTCTTTCCGAAGGTGGGCGAGCTGTTCAACAGCTTCTTCAACGAGCGTCTGCCCTTTGCCCTGACGGGTGCGCAGAAGCGTGTGATTAAGGAGATTCGCCAAGACACCGTATCGGGTTATCAGATGAATCGTCTGTTGCAGGGCGATGTAGGAAGTGGCAAGACTATGGTGGCACTGATGTCGATGTTGCTGGCTGTGGATAATGGTTTTCAGGCTTGTATGATGGCACCCACGGAGATTCTTGCACGCCAGCACTTTGCAACCATCTCTCGCCAAACCGCAGGGATGAATCTGAGTGTAGCGATTCTAACAGGCTCATCGAAGGCTGCCGAGCGCCGTCACGCATTGGAGGGTATCGCCTCGGGCGAGGTGGATATTCTTATCGGCACGCACGCCTTGATTGAAGATAAGGTACAATTCTCAAACCTCGGTTATGTGGTAATTGACGAGCAGCACCGCTTCGGCGTGGAGCAACGTGCCCGCCTGTGGACAAAAAATCAGCAGCCACCGCATATCCTCGTTATGACGGCAACGCCTATCCCCCGCACGCTGGCAATGACACTATATGGCGATTTGGATGTATCTGTTATTGATGAGTTACCCCCCGGTCGCCAACCCATACGCACATATCACTACACTGACTCGGCACGCCTGAAGCTGTGGGGTTTCCTACGTGAGCAGATAGCCTCGGGACGGCAGGTATATGTTGTCTATCCGCTTATCAAGGAGTCCGAGACGATGGATTACAAAGATTTGGAGGATGGATTCCAATCTATCGTGCAGGATTTTCCGCAACCCGACTACCGTGTTACGGTCTGTCACGGCAAGATGAAATCGCAGGATAAGGAGGAGTCGATGCGCCAATTCAAGGAGCACGAGGCAGATATATTGGTAGCAACCTCCGTTATTGAGGTGGGCGTCGATGTGCCCAACGCTACGGTGATGGTAATCGAGTCGGCAGAGCGATTCGGACTATCGCAGTTACATCAGCTGCGTGGTCGTGTAGGTCGTGGTGGCGGGCAGTCGTATTGTATCCTTATGTCGGGCGAGAAGCTCTCACGTGAGGCTCGCAAGCGCCTGCAAGCAATGTGTCAGACAACGGACGGTTTCCGCCTCGCCGAGCTTGATATGCAACTTCGTGGTGCGGGCGATATAAATGGCACACAGCAGAGTGGTATGGCTTTTGATTTGAAGATAGCTAACCCCACACTCGATGCCGACCTCCTGCAACGTGCTCGTGAGGCCGCCATCGCAATACTCAGCAGTGACCCTCGACTGGAGCGGGTAGAAAATCAGCCGCTGAGAGTGCTTAGAGCACGACACGCCGGAGGGCGCAAGATAGATTTCTCGATGATATCGTAGTGTGGCGTGAGGCAATAAATATTGCCGCACAACGTTTTATATAAAACAGAAGATTATGAAACGACTCATATTTACTCTGCTTATCACTCTAACACTCGGCGTTGCGCAAGCACAGCTATACGTTCCGGGTGAGACACTACATTATAAGATGAGCTATCGAGCCAAGCTCTTCCCCAACACGGAGGTTGCTAACGTCGTTATGGAGACTTCGGAGACTACACTCGACGGTCAGCCCGTCATCAAGGTCTACGGTATGGGGCAGACGGCAAAGGCTTTTAATTGGATATTCCCCGTCAAGGATGCCTACACGGTGTGGGTTGACCCACAGACGCTACGCACAAAGCGCTTCGACTCAGACTTGCACGAGGGCGACTACACCCGCATAAGCACCTTCCTTTTTGATTGGAAGAACCACAAAGTACACACTCGCTGGCGCACGAAGCAGCGCCCCGAAGAATTTCGTGAGATGGCAATCACGGACAACAGTATGGATGCCATCTCGCTCTACTTCAATATGCGTACGGTCGATGACTCTCTTATCAAGGAGGGCTTCGCCCGTGACTTGGAGCTGGTGCTGGAGGATACGGTGCGCTACCTAAAATTCCGCTATGAGGGACGAGAAGTAAAGAAAATCAAAAACTTAGGCAAGTTCAATACGCTAAAATTCCGCTGCAAGATTGCCACATCGGACGGCTACGCCTTCCAGGATGGAACCGAGTTCGAGGTGTGGATTTCCGACGACAAGAACAAAATTCCGCTCTACATCAAGTCGCCCATTAAGGTCGGAAGTGTGCAGGCATATTTAAGTAGTTATGAAGGTTTACGCTATCCGTTGGATAGTTTTATAAAAAAATAGTTATCTTTGCCTTGAAATTAACCTAACAGAGAAGTAAAACCTAAAAAGCTCACAACTATGAGAGAAGATTATAACGACTACGACGACGCTCAGTATGAGGATGATTATGACCAGTACGAGGAGCAGCAAGTAGATAATAAAGCGGTGCGTGGCTATCGCATCGTAATCATCATCCTGGCAGTTATCCTTGTTGCCTTGTCGGTAGTATATTTCAATATGCACCGCCAGCAGGCTGCCGAGTATGCCCTTCTGGAGGAGGACCGCACAAAGATTCAGGGCGATTTGGATAGCCTTATCGTGTCGTTTGACGATTTGAAGATTCAGAACGACTCAATCGCTGCAAGTCTTGAGGAGGCAAACCAGATTATGGAGCAGCTCAAGAACGAGCGCCGCTTGAACTACGCTAAGATTCGTGCATACGAGAAGGAGGTGGGTACACTGCGTACCGTTATGCAGGGTTACATCCGCCAGATTGACTCACTCAACAACATCAACCAGAAGCTCACCAAGGAGAACGTAAGCTACAAGAAGCAGATTTCTACACAGAAGCTTCGTGCCGAGATGGCCGAGGAGCGTGCCGAGGAGCTTACAAACAAGGTACGTGCTGGTGCCGTAATCCGTGCTCGTAGCATTACGCTCAAGCCGCTGAATGGCAAGGGTAAGGAGATTACACGTGTACAGAAGGCTGAGCGCCTCTATGTCGATTTCGCCCTCTCGGCAAACGACTTGGCAGAACCCGGCAACCGCCCCGTATATGTCTGCGTGACATCACCCGAGGGATACCTTATCGCAAACTCTGCCGCCGCAACATTTATGTTCGAGGGCGAGCCTAAGGTTTACTCAGAGGTGCGTGAGGTGGACTACGATTGTAGCGACTTGGGCGTAGGTATCTACGTCAGTGGCAACGGCTTCACCGCAGGAACATACACCGTAGAGATTTATGTCGATGGTCACCTGGCAGGCACAAACCAGATTGTGATGAAATAACACAACAAAAAACGATAACGACTGCTCAACCCAAAAAGTTGAGCAGTTTTTTTATCTATAAGTCAATGATTTTGAATTACAAATTTTGAATTTTGAATTTATTTTTCGTACCTTTGCGCCCGAAAACCCCGAAAGTGTAGGGTTTGCGTTTATTATTAACTAACAAAAATTTTATAGCAAATGGCTGTTAAAATTCGTTTGGCACGTCACGGTAAGAAGGGTGCTCCCATCTACCACATCGTTGCCGCAGATAGCAGAGCGCCACGTGATGGTAAGTTCATCGAGAAATTGGGTGTATATAACCCCAACACGAATCCTGCTACAATTGATCTTAAGTTCGAGCGAGCTTTGGATTGGTTACTCAAGGGCGCACAACCTACCGATACTTGTCGAGCAATTCTCTCGTACAAGGGTGTTTTGTACAAGAAGCACCTGTTGGGCGGTGTAGCTAAGGGCGCTTTCTCTGAGAGCGACGCTGAGGCTAAGTTCAACAAGTGGCTTGGTGAGAAGGAGAGCAAGATTGCCGCTAAGGTTAACAAGCTCGCTACAGACGCTAAGGCTGCTGAGAAGGCTGCATTGGCTGCTGAGACCAAGGTTAAGGAGGAGCGTGCTGCTGCTATCGCTGCTAAGGTTGCTGCTGCCGCTGCTGAGGCTGCTGCTGCAGAGACTGAGGCAACTGAGGAGGCTGCAGAGTAATTCCCTGCTTCTTAGGAACACACGGGGCTGTCAAGATTTGTTGGCAGCCTTTTTTGTAAACTGACTTTTATCGAAGAGCTGATTATGGATAACCGATTTACCGCCGTGGCTCGTGTGGGTCGCCTCTTTGGAGATATCTGTTCGGGAGGCGTATCGCTCTCACTCTACACCACCCTACCCGAGGATTTTGACCCTGAGCAGGATGCTCTCTTTGTGGAGATTGACTCTCTGCCCGTGCCTCTCTATTGCGAGGAGTTTGAGCGCCGTGGTGTCTCGGGTGCAAACGTACGTTTTGCCGATTTCGACACACAGCGTCGTGCTGAGGAGCTGGTAGGCAAGGAGTTATATATGGAGCTTGCCGAGGATGAGGATGACGACGAGTTCTATATGGAGGATTTGATTGGCTTCAGCGTCGAGGTGGGCAAACTGCGTGGCGAGGTTACAGACTTCTACGACAGCGAGATGAATCCGCTGCTGGGCATAGACTTCGGCGATGGTGAGCGATTGATTCCCGCCGCAGAGGAGTTTATCGTGCGCATAGACTTCGAGCGCAAGAAGATGAAGATGATACTTCCCGAAGGGTTGTTGGAGATATAGAAAAAAGGCTGTCTGTGTTGGACAGCCTTTTTTGTTAAAATAAGTGTTTCTTTCTCTTATATTTCGATAAAACCTGTATGAGGAAATAAAATATTGTATTCACAATTGTCATTAAGGGATTACATAGTTCTATCTTGCGCAGTTCTGTTTCTATCTCATTTACTGTTTCTAAATCAACTATTGAATTTATTTCAACATCCTTGGATTGACGATTTGCTGCTTGTATTATAATCTTATACATTCCCATATGTCTTTCCGAAGAATTAATTGTTGTAGCCCAAAGGCTTTTATATGCTAAAATATCATCCTTTGTAAATACAACATATCCATCATCACCAAGTTTATCACAAAGTAATTTGATGAATTTTCTATGACTAGGATGTATGAGCCATATCATTATAAGTCTTCTATTCTTTTTAACCCAGCCTTTACTAAAGCATTATTTATATATTTTGTGTCAACATTGAATCGGTATACCGTGCCGTATTTGAATCGCATTTCAAATTCATACACACCTTCTTCCGACAAAATACCTTTTGTAGAATAAGCTTCCCCATTACTATCCACTAAATAGTCATAACGCGAAGCACTATACTCTTTATAGACTTTTCGTAATTCTTTATTGACAACTTTTATAGATGTACATTCCTCTTTTTCATAAGTGCCATTATCATATTCATCAAATAGAAATTTTACACTAAAGTCGTATGGGTCACTAAAAGAGTAATGTAAAAATTGAACATATACCCTTAATTTACTTGATGCTGTAGCACTATTACTGAAAGTGCCGTAAAATTCAGAATACACGAAATGCTTCCCCGTAGGCTCGTCAAAATCGTTTACAAAATCACCTATATGCCATTGCCCCAACTCGTTTATACTTGCTAACTTTATACTATCTCTTTTAGCCTTAGCTATGCTATCTGTCATTATTTGAGCCTTCCTCTCAATTTCTGAAAACAAATTTTTATGTTCTGCAAATATCGGGGATTCCTTGTGATATTTTTTTAACTTATTAAGTTTCTCTAATGCGCGTATATAGTCTTTATTTTCATTATACAACTTTATATAATTCATTAATCTTTCCTCTCCATTTTTCAGCTCTTCGTTTTCATTTACTAGGGAATCTACAGTTAGTAATAAAGAATCTCTTTGCGCTAGAATTTTGTTATATTCAGATTTTTTCACGCCACAAGCAACCATTAAGGTGGACAACACGATGAATAAAAATAGTTTTTTCATATTGAATACTATTTAAGTTTCCTACAAGGTTAGCAATTATTTCACTTTATACAATTTCTATTTCTGATAAACGCGTACCCAATCAACCTGCATATCGCAAGGCAGCACAGAGTAATCTACACCCTCGGCACCGCCCCAGCCGCCACCAAAGGCGACATTAAGAATAATATAGAATGGGTGGTTGAATGGCCACGTACCCGTATCTCCAGCGCCATCGTTCTCAAAACTGAAATATACATTGCCATCAACCGAGATATCTATGTGCTCGGCTGTCCACTCCAGCGAGTAGATATGAAACTCGTCGCTACACGACTCTAACGGGGTGTTAGTACCCTTCTGCGTGCCAATCATATGGTTATATTTACCCGTATGCACCGTACCGTGCACGATGCCAGGCATATAACCCACAAACTCCATAATATCTATCTCACCGCTGTTGGGCCAGCCGCCATACGAACTCTTCTCGGGCATCATCCAGAATGCGGGCCACACGCCCTTACCCTTCGGGAGTTTGATACGTGCCTCCACCTTGCCGTAGAGCCACGACTGCTTGCCACGGGTAATCATACGTGCCGAGGTGATGCGCTCGCCCTCCTTTATCGCCTTGACGTGCAGAATACCATCCTCAACCCACGCATTATCAAGGCTATTGACATACTCCTGCTCCTCGTTGTTGACCTGACCCTTACGCATCAGCTCGTAGGTCCAATTTTCAGGGTTGGGCGCACCGTCAACATCAAACTCATCCGCCCACACCAACTTATATCCATCGGCAGGGGCGCAAGCAGTAAAGGCAAAAAATGCAACTAATACGAATAGTGTTTTTTTCATTACTTCGGAATTTTATCCCCTTAGAATTTATATGATTAGGCTATTTCAAAGCCGAGTCAGATGCCAAAAGAGCCAATCAGATAAGATTCTAATAGAGGAATGACATACGCTCAGGCAACTTAGTAAAGTCGGTAATGTGAATATAATCCATACCACCAAGACGAATATGGCTGTCGCCACCACCATCACCGAAATCGTCACCGATGAAGATAACCTGGTCACGAGTGTAGCCGTGCTTGTGAGCGTAGTTCATAACAGCGTCATACTTGTTGTACTGCACCTCCGTAAAGTCGAAAGATGTTGAGCCACCGATAAATACGGCATAACCCTTGAAGAGCTCGCACACATCCTTATAAATAGCACGACGCTTAGACTTGTCGGGATCAAAAACCAACTTATCCTCAGTCTTAGCCTTTGAGCCAAGAAGACCGAGCGTAACCATACCTGCGGGGTGGAACTCCACAGACTCGCCCGTGTACTCGGTGAAGCCATAACGCTCACGTACAATCTGCGCATTCTTGAGGAAGAACTCACGGTCGGGAGTGCGCTGGTCGTTGCGCACCTCAACAAACTCGCCATTTACCACCGTAGCCTCCTGCATACCGTAGTTTGCCACGATGTCGATAGCGTAGCCACCCATCTGGTCGAAGATGCGGCGTGCATTACCCGCACCAACCATAATAACCTTATACTCAGGGTTTGCCATCAGCTTATCCAGCACAGCCTTATTCTCGGGAATCATAGGCGTGCGGTGATTTGTCACCGTACCATCCAAGTCGAAGCAGATGAGCTTCTTCTGTGCCTTGAGCTCCTTGCCACGTGCTGCAACCTCGTCCTCGTCGATGCGAGAGTCGCAATCGTACCACGCCTGCACCTGCTCCTCGCCAGCCTGCTCCATAAGCTCCATAAATGTGAGCTTGTCGTAATCAATCTTCGCCTTCTCGCTCTGCTGATTACCGCCACAAGCCACCGCAAAGAGAAGCGCAGCGAGAATTATAGACTTGAATATAGTCTGAATCTTTTTCATCGTTTAAAATTTTTATTAGGTTTTACATATTTTTCGTTTCTTGACTGCGCAGAACGCTGTTGCGTGCGACCCTGCGGCGTGCGACCCTGTGGCTGTCGCTGACCACCACCCTTATGTGGCGACGATGCGCCCTCACGGAAGAAGTACGACTTCTGGCGGCGCTTATCATCCTGC
>JAFNUH010000070.1 GCA_017384185.1 Alistipes sp. | reverse complement strand
TATATGCTGGTTTCTCTATCTTCCAGAGCGACTCTGCTAAGGGTAAGATTGCATCTTCTGTTGTTGTAGCTTTGGTTATCGCATTCTTGGTATACCAGTACACTCAGATTAGCGGTACAGTTGCAGTTAGCGCACCTATCTTCCAGCAGTTTAACCCCTTCTACGTAGTTGCTTTGACTCCCGTATCAATGGCTATCTTTGGTGCGTTGGCTAAGCGTGGCAAGGAGCCTTCTGCACCTCGTAAGATTGCTTACGGTATGTTGGTTGCAGCTGCAGGTTTCGCTGTTATGGCATTCGGTTCTATGGGCTTGCTTACTCCCAACGAGCAGGCTGCTGCTGGTGAGGCAGGTACATTCGTATCAGCAAACTGGTTGATTTCTACTTACCTCGTATTGACTTTCGCTGAGTTGTTGCTCTCACCTATGGGTATCTCATTCGTATCGAAGGTAGCACCTCCCAAGTATAAGGGTATGATGATGGGTTGCTGGTTCGTGGCAACTGCTTTGGGTAATATGCTCGTAGCAGTGGGTGGCTTCCTCTGGGGCGGTCTCAACCTCACTGTTGTATGGTCAGTATTCATCGCATTGTGCTTGATTTCAGCATTGTTTATGTTTGTTATGATGAAGCGTTTGGAGAGCGCTACAAAATAATCGAAACCATATAAGTAAAAGTCCCGTCTGTTTCGGCAGACGGGACTTTTTTATGTAATAAGGTATGGCTATCGTTTTTCTATAAGCTCCTCTGCTAATTGAGGCATTCCCTCGGCGGCTCGAGCCTTGATGTGCGTAAGAGGGTTGCGAATCATCGATGTGTCGGGATTTCCTGGGTCAACGACATAGATTGGTACTCCCGGTTTGGCGTAACGCACCAGCATCGCCGCAGGATATACGGCAAGTGATGTGCCCACAACAATCATCATATCAGCCTCGGCTGCAATCTTTGTGGCAGCGTCAAACATCGGCACAGACTCGCCAAAAAATACGATGTGGGGGCGCAATAGCGCTCCATCTTCGGCACGTGCATCGAGCAACTGCTCCCAACCCTCGATGGGTACGATGATATTGTCGTTACGCTCACTGCGGAGCTTCATCAACTCACCGTGGAGGTGTATTATGCGGGTTGAGCCGGCACGCTCGTGTAGGTCGTCAACATTTTGCGTTACAACCTGCACATCGAAATATTTTTCCAACTCGGCAATTGCGTAGTGCGCCGGATTGGGCTTTGTTGAGAGTAACTCCTTGCGGCGTTTGTTGTAAAACTCTACGACTAACGGACGGTTGCGTTTCAATGCTTCGGGCGTGCATACATCCTCTATGCGATAATTTGCCCACAAACCATCGGCATCACGAAAGGTCGAGAGACCACTGTCGGCACTCACGCCTGCACCTGTAAATACTACAATCTTTGTCATACGCTAATATGTTCTTCTTCTGCGTCGAGCCCTTAATTCTCGTTGAAGAATCAAATCTTTATACCACATAATATTACGCATCCATCGCCATAGACAGTATATACTATATCCATAGCTGAGGAGTATCAATGCTCCCAAAATCCAGATGTCTGGCTCCTGCAATGTGACACCCAGCATAACTCTTCTTGTGCAGAAAAAGATAAATACTGTACCCATTATTCCAAGCAGGATGCCAAGATTCTTCCAACGGCGAGAGGGTAGTTGTTTGTCAATTACTACAGTAAGCAGTGAAACTAATATAGAAACCACAGCACCCGCCCATTTGGGAATATCATATCCCAATAACTTTGGTGATATAATTGCTGCAAATAGCGCTATGACATATATTATAACAGCCGAATTTTTTAGCGACCGACGAAACGAGAGCGCCTTTATCTCTCCCACACTTTTATTACCTATTCTAATTAATCTAAATCCCATACCATTATGCTTAAATTATTTCTCGGCTTCACGATGGCGGCTCTTCTGCAATTCAGCTTTGCGAGCCAGGCTATAATGTCGCCACTTCATAATACAAATAACACCATAGAATATAACTACACAACCCAAAGAGAGTAATATCGTGGTGGCATTATCATATCCTTGACTATCGACCACACGACCGCAGAATAGCATAATAACACCCAGCGATGGCATTAGAAATGAGAGCGCACGCCAACGCTTACGTGGAATCATACGTCTAAATTCCAACCCTATGGCTAAAACGAAGAGTGCGACACCTGTTAAATTCAAAACAAGGATGGTTGTGGTATCGTGCAGGTCGAAATAACCTGCCACACCATTAACTACTGCCAGCAACAAGATAGCTGCTGCCAAAATGCGATTACGAAGTCTTACTTGAGGATGACGTTCTTGGGGATTGTAGTTTGTCATAGAAGGTAAATTTTTAATATTCACCTTAAAGTTACAAAATAATTTATAAAAAAACCGCCTAACGAATAAAAATTATCCGAGTAGGCGGTTTCGATATTACTTTTTCAGCAGGTTTCGATGTGCTATTGCAAGAACTCCTACGCCGCAGACAAATGTTATTGCTGCAAACAAAATGTTGAGGTTATCTCCTGCCTTGATACTCGCCGCCACCATAATTATCAGATAGAGTAGCCAAAATAGATACCCAATCCAGACAAAAAATATTTTAGTCTTTGTTGTCATCTATGTAATTTTATTAATATTACTCCTCCTTGCGCCAATGCTTGAACTTATGGCGAGCGATGCCATATATAAGTCCTCCTGCGGCAAATGCACTCACTATTAGGACTCTTTCACCATCGTTAATGGTTGTGTTGTCGCCCTTTGCATAACGTACCAGCAACACAAGTGCCACTGCGCAAACTACACCTACAGCCAAACCTGCACCCCAACGGCGACACGTACGCCAAAAAAGTCTATCGCTCGTACGCCAAAGACCTATGCAATACCAAATGAAAAGAACTACGGTCATTGGCAGAATTATACAATCCAGCACTGTGTCGAGCACCCGAACAGCTTCGCTATGTGCCCACAGGGCATCCGACATACGTTGGATATAGTTTATTGTAACCGAAGCGAGCAACAGACACGCCCACACAACTTGAAACCACTTCTTGTTAAACTCCTCCATACGGCTATAATTTTATAAGGTTGCATATCCACATCGCAAGCGTTGTGAAAAATACAATAACGCTACACATCATACGCTCTCTTTCTCACTATTGTTACTCTCGACTGTTGTCTTCTTGCTCTTTTTCAGGCGACCGCTACGACGCAAAGCATCGGCTATAATCCACTGTAATTGTCCGTTAATACTGCGAAACTCATCATCTGCCCACCGCTCGAGGGCATCCATCGTCGCAGCATCAACTCGCAATACGAAACTCTTATTTTCCGCTTTCTTTGCCATCGTGCAATTTTAATGGTGCAATGTTCCTGAGTTTACTACGGGCTGTGCAGGCTCGTCGGCGCACAATACTACCAATAGGTTGGTAACCATAGCTGCCTTACGCTCCTCGTCGAGCTCCACAATACCATCGTCGTCCAAGCGGTCGATAGCCATCTTAACCATAGAAACAGCACCCTCGACAATCTTCTCACGTGCCGAAATGATAGCATCAGCCTGCTGACGGCGCAACATCACGGCAGCAATCTCGGGAGCATATGCCAAGTAGTTGATGCGAGCCTCGACAACCTCGATACCTGCAATTGCCAAACGCTCAGAAAGGCGCTCCTCCAGAAGGTTGTTAATCTCGTCACTACTACTACGCAGTGTAACTACATCGCCACCCGAGGTGTTATCATCGTAGGCGTAGCAACCTGCCACCTGGCGCAGTGCAGCATCGCTCTGAACAGCTACGAAGTTCTCCAGCATCTTCATACGGCTACCCTGTGTTACAATGCCAGAGTTGTCTGCTGTGGCGTCAATGTCGAATACCGAACGGTAAATCTCGTCACGCTTCAGACGCCATACCAGCACCAAACCAATCATAATAGGGTTACCCGTCTTGTCATTTACCTTGATAGGCTCGGCGTTGAGGTTGCGGGCACGAAGCGAGATATTCTTTGCCGACATCAAGAAATTAACCCACCAGAAACCTGTGTTGTAGAACGAGCCACGGTACTCACCAAAGAAGGTCAAAACACGAGCCTCGTTAGGCTCCAGGAGCATAAAGCCTTTGCACGAGAGTATTGCAATCAACAGCACAAAAGCACCGCCGAAAATCAAAGGAAGCCCCCACGCAGCACTCTCTGCCTCAGCACCCTTGATAATCATAAAGATAGCGCCAGCGATTGCCGCCAAAATAAGAATCAATGCTACAAAACCATTGATTTTCCAACCTGTGTACTCAAAATTTTTGTTTTTCATAAGATAATTGTTTTAGTTAATAGTATAAGGTTCTGTGATATCATTTTGATATTACAAAGATATAAACAATTCCGTCGTTTCTCCAAATAATTTTGCTACTTTTTTTATTTCGCATTTAATATATTAGGTATTTTGCGGCAAAAAGATTAAATTTACACAAACAAAAACCTTAAACATTATGAAAAAATTTACCCTAATTATTGTCGCTGCTCTTGCCTTTGCATTTGTAGCGTGCGCACCCAAACAAATTTCAACTAAAGTTTTGTGTTACAATACACATAACTGTGTAGGTCTAGACGGCGAGTTCTCTTGTGAGCGTATCGCAAAGATTATCAGCGAAGTAGATGCTGATGCTGTGGCTGTTCAGGAGCTTGATAGTATGACTACACGTCACCCTGGTGTGGATGTGTTGTCGGAGTTGGCAAAGCACACTGGAATGCACGCTGTATATGCTCCTACAATCGATTATCGTGGTGGAAAGTATGGTATCGGTATGCTTACCAAGCAGAAGCCTTTGTCGTATCGTCAGGTGCCCCTGCCTTGCCGCTCGGAGCCTCGTGCTTTGTTGATTGTTGAGATGGAGGAGTATTATTACTGCTGTACACACCTCTCATTGCACGAGGAGGATCGTGTGACATCTATCGGTATTATTGTTGATGAGCTCTCGAAGCTCGATAAGCCCGTGATGATTGCAGGCGACTTCAACGCCCGCCCCAATAGCGAGCCTATGCGCCTGATGGGTGAGCACTTCCACGTATTTAAGAAGACTGAGGGCAATGGCTTTACTATCCGTGCTGATAAGCCCCACGCTGAGATTGATTATATCTGCCTCTTTACCGACAAGGGTGCTAAGGCAGAGGTTAAGAGCCACACCGTAATCAGCGCTCCCGTGGAGTCAGACCACCTTCCCATTGTTGCCGAAGTAGTTATCACGGAGTAATACGACTATGAAACGTGTAATTTCAATAAGCATTATGATTACCATCTCAGCCCTGTTGTGCGGCTGGGGTGGTAATTATGTTATGGCGCAGACAAAGTCGCCCATTGCACCCAAGGCAGAGGGTTCATTCCGCATTATGAGCTACAACGTGGGCGTGATAAAGAAGTTTGTGAATGAGGAGTTTACATCTGATGACAACGTCAAACTTATCGCTGAAATCATCCGTGAGGCAGAGGCTGACGTAGTATGTTTTCAGGAGTTGGATAGCTGCACATCTCGTAACCAATATTTTCAGCTCGATGTTTTGTCTAAGCAGATGGGCAAAGAGTGGAGATATAATTATGCTCCCGCAATACCTAATCGTGGTGGCACATACGGCTCGGGCGTAGCTTCGAGGAATGAGCCTATCAAGTGTTTTGATATTCTGATTCCCACAAGAGAGGGTTCTGAGGACCGAGTTGTGGCTGTAATGGAGTATGAGGATTATGTTATTGCCTCAACACACCTCAACTACAACCAGAATGACCAGGTGGAGTTGATAAATAAAACTATTACTGAGCTATATGCCGACTCTGATAAGCCTGTATTTTTAGGTGGCGATATGAATGCCCAGCCAGGCTCGGAGATGATGCTTGAGTTTGAGAAACATTGGACGCTTTTATCAACAGTATCAGAGCGTAGTGTTCAAGACCGTATGGTTTGTATCGACTTCGTTCTGCAATTCAGAAACAAAGCTCCTGTCGCTGAGGTGGTAAATGCACATTCTATACTATACTCCAATGCGGGAGATATGTGGAAGGCTTCGGACCACTTCCCAATCTATGTTGATGTAAAACTGCCCTAATATATACATCATCATATGAAACAACCTAATATTTTAGCCGCTATCCTTGCTCTTACACTACTCTTCACTTCGTGCAGTAAGGATAGTGGCTCAAATAGTGATGACCCAATGCACGAGGGGACTGAGATTCTCAAAGACCCTATTTCGAAAAAAGCCAATGGCTCATTTCGTATTATGACCTACAATGTGGGTGCTATACGAAAATTTACAAATGCCGATTTTACAAAGCAGGATAACGTTAAGTTGTTGGCAGAGATTATCCGTGAGGCTGATGTAGATGCTGTCTGCTTTCAGGAGCTGG
>JAFNUH010000069.1 GCA_017384185.1 Alistipes sp. | reverse complement strand
TGTTACACTCGACTGCTATATCTATTCACCTAAGGAGGAGAAGCGTAATATGTTGCGAGACTTGCAACATCTGGTATATCTCATAGATTTCCCCAAGCAGTAGGAATACAGCTTCTTGGAATTTTGTATGAGGTGTTGACAAAAAGTTGACACCTCTTTTTTGTGCTATGTGGTATCTATTATCCTATAAAGCGTCCTCTTATCAACATAGGGCATACTTTGTGCCGAAAAAAATTGGAGATTCAAAAAAATGTGCCTACCTTTGTTAGCACAACAATTGAATATATTATTAATTCGGGATTCTAATCTCCGGTGTACTTGAGGGCGTGATTGAGATTGCGTCGCAAATTTTGAAATAGGACACTGCAGGATTGGGATTCTGGCTTTTTTTACTGTTATAAAGATGGCAAACGAGATTATTTATCTAACGGCAGAGGGTATGCAGAAGCTCAAGGATGAGCTCGATCATATGCGTTCGGTGGAGCGCCCCGCAATATCGGCAGCTATTGCTGAGGCTCGTGATAAGGGCGATTTATCGGAGAATGCCGAGTATGATGCAGCACGTGAGGCTCAGGGTTTGTTGGAGATGCGTATCGCAAAGCTGGAGCAGACACTCACCAACGCACGTGTTATTGATGAGTCTAAGATTGACAAGAGCAAGGTGCAGATTCTTAGCAAGGTGACACTGCTTAACCACAACAATAATAAGCAGGTAACATATACCATCGTCTCAGAGAACGAGGCTAACTTGCGTGAGGGTAAGCTCGCTATTGGCACCCCCATCGCTAAAGCTCTGCTCGGCAAGAAGAAGGGCGACATCGTCGAGGTTACCGTTCCTGCCGGTGTGCTGAAGTTTGAGATTCTGGATATAAATATCTAATATGATATAAAAATGTTAAAAATATGGTGCTAACTATTAGCACCATATTTTTTATTTACTCCTCCCAATCTCAGAGTATCGTTGTTCAATTTTGCTCCAGCATAGGACGTTCCACAGAGCCTTGACTGCAGCTGCTCGGGCGTTGCGGTGGTCGATATAGTAGGCGTGCTCCCACACATCAATCGTAAGCAGGGGGTACATACCCTCAGTGAGTGGGTTGCCGGCGTTGCATTTGCTGATAATTGCCAGCTCGCCGTGCTTGTCCGCTGCCAACCACACCCATCCTGACCCGAAGAGAGCCACGGCATCACGCTCCATCTGCTCCTTGAGTTTCTCTATGCTACCAAACTTCTTTTCGATAGCCTTTGCGAGTTCGCCTTCGGACTCGTGTTTCGGCTTCGGCGCAAACTGCTCGAAGTAGAATTTGTGGTTCCACGCCTGCGCTGCGTTATTAAAGATAGCACCATCGGACTGAAGCACCACCTCCTCCAGCGATGTGGCATTAGCGAATGGCGTATCAACGATAAGCGAATTTAGCTTCTCGACATACGCCGCCATATGTTTGTCGTGGTGGAAATGTAGCGTCTCGGCTGAGATGTGGGGCTCAAGCACATCGTAGGGGTAAGGCAAGGCTTGCAGATGAAACTTCTGCGTAGATGTTTTTGCTGTCATATCTTCTTTTTTTTGGTTGATTACATTCGGTCACAAGACCTCTGCAATATTTATATCAAATGTAATGCCCTTTTTGGCGGAAAAACATCCAATAGGCGCAATATTTGGAAATTAAAAGAAAAATATTAACTTTGCAATGACTATTTGATTGTGTATGCCTAAACTCTATATCATAGCAGGATGTAACGGTGCAGGAAAAACCACGGCCTCGTATGCTGTGTTGCCCGAGATGCTGGAGTGTCACGAGTTTGTGAATGCCGATGAGATTGCCAAGGGTCTCTCGCCATTTAATCCCTCGAAGGTATCTATCGAGGCGGGGCGTCTGATGCGTAAACGTATGGACGCACTTATGGCAGATGGCGCAGATTTTGCTTTTGAGACTACGTTGGCAACCCGCTACTATGCACGTTTTATACGTATGGCACAGGAGAGAGGCTACTTTGTGTCGTTGCTATACTTTTGGCTGCCGACACCCGACCAGGCCGTGGAGCGTGTTGCTCGCCGTGTGGCAGAGGGTGGTCATAATGTGCCGCCCGAGGTGGTAAGACGACGATATTATAGAGGAATACGCTATCTTACGTCGTTATATACTAAGGAGTGTGATTATTGGGTTATTTACGACAATAGTTCGGTCGATGGTGTCAAAAAGATTGCTTATGGCACTCACGATGAAATACGAGAGGTTGTAGATACGTTATCATATCGTCAAATATGCAAACTGTAGAGCCTATGAGCGAAGTTGAGATTGAGCAGATGCAGGAGAAGATAGATGCTGGTATTTTGTTGACGCAGCAGCGTCTTATCGAAAAGTGCAAAAAGGAGGATGGCGAGTTGGTCGTAATGCGTGACGGAGAGGTTATGCACATCACCGCCCAAGACCTTGAGTAGCTCCTGCGTGGTCGCCTCGGCGATCCATTAATTAAGAAAATTATCAGACTAAAAACAAACCCCGAACCTTCCAGTTCGGGGTTTTCTAATTTTAATCATTACAAATTTTCTAACGTATAGCGAATCATCTTCTCACGGATGTTCGTAGCGTACGAAGGATACATCGAGTGATTCTGGTCGGGATATATCATCATATCGTACTGCTTGCCTGCACGATTCAGTGCGTGGCACATCTCCATCGTATTCTGAACGTGTACGTTATCATCCGCCGTGCCGTGCATAATCAACAGACTTGTACGCTCGCTCAATCTGTCGGCAAAGTTTATAGGCGAATTGTCGTCGTAGCCTGCGGGGTTATCCTGCGGCAGGTCGTTGTAAATCTCGGTGTAGATTGTGTCGTAATAACGCCACGATGTTACGGGTGCTACGGCAATAGCCATCTTGAAGAGACCGTCGCCCTTGAGCGCACAACCCAGAGCCATAAAACCACCATACGACCAGCCGTATATACCGATACGCTCAGCATCAACATACGACTGTGAAGCCATATAACGGGCAAATGAGATTTGGTCCTCAACCTCCAAAGCTCCCAAATTGCCGTAGGTCTGCTTCTTGAACTGCTCGCCCATATAGCCCGTACCACGACCGTCGCAACATACGACGATGTAACCATTGGCAACCATCACATTCTCCCAGCCCATCGAAAAGCTATCGGCAACCGACTGAGAGCCAGGACCCGAGTACTGAGTAAGAAGTACGGGGTACCTCTTTGCGGGGTCAAAATCCACGGGCTTGATGATATATGCGTTGAGTGCATCGCCACGCTCAGTGGTGAATGTAAAGAACTCCTTTTTCGGGAGAGTCTTGATGCGCTCGTTAAGCTCCTTATTCTCTACCAGGGTGCGAATCAGCTTGCCATCGCCACTGCGAAGCTCCACCTCACGAGCAGCATCGGCTGCCGTGTAGTTTGAGATATAGTACTTCATACCCTTGCTCGGCGAGATAGAGTATGTACCCTCTTTCTCTGTCAGGCGCTGCTTCTTCTTACCCTTATAGTCGATAGAGTAGAGGTTACGGCGCAAGGGCGAGCCCTCGGTTGAGATATAGTATATACGCTCGGGCGTAGTCTCCACGACGCTTGTCACCTCCCAATTACCTGACGTAAGAGGACGAATCAAACCCTTCTCAATAGAGTGGAGGTAGATATGATTCCAACCCGTTGCGGTCTCGTTATGCACGATAAAGCGGTCGCCATCGATAAAACGCACGGTACTCAATGCGGGGCGCTCAACATATTTCGCAGAGGTCTCATCGTAGATAACCTTCTGCGTGCCATCCTCACGGCAGAGGACAACCTCAAAGTGGTTCTGCTTGCGGTTTATGCGGAAGAAATACAACTCGCCCGCAGGTGTCCACTCGATGAAGGGAACATACTGGTCGCTCTGCTCGCCAACATCCACTCGGCTCTTCTCGCCCGTTGCAATGTCGTAGAGCCACAACTCTACCTTTGAGTTTGCATCGCCCGCCTTGGGGTACTTGAATGTGTAGGGCTTGTTGTAGAGTTTACCATCGAAGCGCATCATCTCGAAGGTTGGTACTTCACTCTCATCGAAGCGCAGGTAGGCAATCTTCTTCGAGTCGGGCGAGAATGCGTAAGCCTTCGTAAAGCCATACTCCTCCTCATATACCCAGTCGGCAGTACCGTTTATAATCTTGTTCCACTCGCCATCCGAGGTGATAGCCTTCGCCTCGCCACCAAGCTCGGCAACGTATAGATTGTTATCCTTAGCGTATGCCACCATCTTAGAGTCGGGAGAGAGCGAGAGGTCACGTATATCCTTCAGCTCACTCACCTCCTTGCCACTGCCGAGTGCCACAATCTTATAATCGGCATATGACGAGTGACGATATACCGGACGGAAGTTATTACCAAGGATAATCATATCCTCGGCGGGTGAGAGCTCATAGCTGGCAAAGCGACCCTTATAGAGCGTGTCGCACACCGCCTCGTCGGCGTAGCTGTGACGAATAACAGCTCCGGCACGACTCACGGTGTAGTGCTCGCCATCCTGCATCGAGCGCAGACCGCTGACACCACGATTAAGGCGTGTAATCTCGCCCAATTCACTATATGTCTTCTGTGAAAAAGCATCGGCACTCGTTAGGATGAGCGCCGTTGCAAGAATCAATCTAAGTGTACTCTTTATCATCTCTCTAAATATCATCAACGTTAAATTCGTAACCGATACGCTTACCTGTAACAAACTTCGAGTTGTCCATCTTCGAGTTGAACTGGTCAACGGTCACTCGCTTATTATCCTCGTACGAGGGGACAAGCAGGTCGAAGTTTATAGCGTAGTTTATCGCCGTCTCCATAATGGCAATCAAATCCTCACGAGTAATCTTCTCCTTGCCAAATGCCATCGGGCGCACCAACGTCTGGCGCTTACCCTCCACGAAGAAGCACTTCTCACGGTTGATAAATATGCGACCAATAAGATAACCCTCGTCGGCATTACGGTTGAACTTAAACGAATCCGAAAGGAAGTTGTAGATATCAATCACACCGCAATATGAGTTATCACGCTCACGCTGCACATACTCGTTCTGCCAGATAATATGGTTTGAGTCGAACTCAAAAATATCGGTATGCATACGGAAGATGAGCAGGTCGCTGGCAATCTGCAATTGCGCCTCGAACTTACCTCTATCACGATACTCGATACGCACACGCTTGTCGAGCTTGCCGTCAAGCTCATCGTCCAACTCTGAAGCAATCTCAAACAGAACATCCTTCAGCTCGTTAAATGTCGTAAAAGCGTTGTCGAAGATGTGCTGCTTGAGTGTCGATTTGTTAATTATTGTTGCGAGAATCTTCTCACGTAAAGGTGATTTATCCATATTATCAACTATTTATTTCAACTTAAGTATCTGACCCGCCTGCAAAGTGTCCGTTATACGCATACGGTTCATATGTGCCAACTTATTCAGGCGTATGCCATACTCCTGCGAGATGGATGTTAGTGTTTCGCCCTCGATAACGGTGTGCGTATCGCCCTCGCCAAACCACTTAGCCTGCTTCTGCTCGATATATACCAACTCGCCCTCGACGGGGTTAGCCGTACTCTTGGGATTCACCTCGTTGTACTTGCGCAGGGTTTTCTCCGAAACGGCAAACGTATCGGCAATACGGGCAAAAGTGTCGCCATCACGAACAATCACAAATGGGGTATTGTTGTTTATAAATACGCTATAACCGTTGTATGTCCTCTCAGGGACACGATAGTTGTTGGGGTCAACACGTGACTCGGTTGTTGCCGGAATATCCACGCTGCTATTGTCGGCGAAGTCGCTCTTTACGCTCTGCTCTGCACGCAGATGAGCCTCGAAGAGTGCTGAGCCATTATTTTCGTCAAACAAATAGAGCTTATTATCCTCGATAATCTTTGTTAGACGCTGCGCATAGTCAGGAGCTGTGGCGTAGCCTGCCGCCTTCAAACCACGTGCCCAACTGCGGTAGTCCGACGATGAGTAGGCAAAGAGCGAGTCATAACGTGGCGACTGGTCCAAAAACTCGGCGTGGTCCTCGTACGACTCCTCTACGGTATCATATTTGCGGAAACACTCATCGGGTGCATCGTCGGTATGATATACACGCTCGCCCTTCCAGTTCTTCTTGCACTTGATGCCGAAGTGGTTATTCGAGCGACGAGCGAGGTTGCTGTTGCCGCTATCCGATTCGAGAATACCTTGTGCAAGGGTGATGCTGGCGGGGATGCCATAGCGCTCCATATGGTCGATGGCAATCTGCTTATACTTCTCGATGTACTCCTCCTTTGTCTGGCGTGTCTGCGCTGAGGCGCCCGCAAAAAAGGTAGTCAACGATACAATTAAAAGAAATATTATTCGTTTATTGATATAAATCATTATCTTTGTATTTACTATTAACGCAAAGATAGATTATTTTGTATTAATAACCAATAGCGAGAGGGGTTAACTCTCAAGAAATTCGTGTTATGAGACCTATTCATATCATTACGCCTGTTAAGAACTCTATTGAGTCAACCTACCAGACCATTAAGGCGATTCTCTCATCGAATATCTCACGCCCATACACCTACACCATCTACAACGATTTCTCTACCGAGGAGAATACTGCCCTGTTGGAGAGGTACTCTAAGGAGCTGGGCTTCGAGCTGGTAAATCTTGCCGATATTACCACCAACCCATCGCCAAATTATCTGCTCGTCTTGCAGCGTTGTCAGCAGCGTGCTCTCGAGGCTAATGCCGATATTCTTATCGTGGAGTCAGACGTTGTGGTGCGCCCCGACACGATTCAGAGCCTGGCGGATGGAGCCGACAGATATGCCGATTGCGGTATTGCCGCAGCCGTCACGGTCGATGAGCAGGGAGAGATTAATTACCCCTACGAATTTGCCCGAGGGGAGGATGGTCGAGATTATGCCGTGAGCAATCATTGCAGTTTCTGCTGCTCGCTTCTGACTAACAAGTTGCTTTCGACCTTCGACTTCAACGAGCTAAACCCCGACAAACATTGGTTTGATGTTACCATATCGCATAAGGCTCGTGCGCTGGGATTTAACAACTACCTGTTCGCCTCTCTGCCCGTAATTCATCGCCCGCACGCCAGCCGACCGTGGAAACAACTGAAATACACAAATCCTGTGAAGTACTATTGGATAAAGTTTACCAAAGGCTTTGACAAGATTTAGATACAACCGAAAAACAACCTATGAACTGCCAAAAAAAATGTGTGAAAGTGGTTGTTCCCGTATATACGGAGACGCTGAGTGGGAGAGCTGAAAAATCGTTACGACAAACAATGAAGGTTTTGGGACGTTACCCTATAACCCTTCTTGTGCCGGAGGATTTGAACGTTACAGAGCTGCAACGAGAGTTTGCAGGATTGGAGATTACACGTGTTAGCCCCGAGTGGTTGGGACGCAGAGGTATTGCCGGATATAATCGTATGATGCTCTCTCGTGAGTTCTACGAGTTATTTTCCGACTACAACTACATCCTTATCTGCCAGACCGATGCGTGGATTTTCAGAGATGAGTTGCAAGAGTGGTGCGACGC
>JAFNUH010000068.1 GCA_017384185.1 Alistipes sp. | reverse complement strand
TTACGACCCTTAGGACCGAGTGTTACCTTTACGGCGTTAGCCAACGCATCAACACCCTCCTTGAGAAGGTCACGTGCCTCTACATTATATTTAATCTCCTTTGCCATTTTCTCTTAAATTTAATTGTTATACGCTTCTGGAATTAGCAAATAGCCAAAATATCGCTCTGCTTCATAATGAGGTAGTCAGTGCCGTCAACATTGATCTCTGTGCCAGCATACTTGCCGTAGAGAACGGTGTCACCCTCCTTAACCTCCATCTTAACATCTGCAGTGCCGGGACCTACGGCTACTACCTTACCCATCAAGGGCTTCTCCTTAGCTGTGTCGGGAATAAACAGACCACCTGCGGTCTTCTCCTCTGCCGCATTGGGCAATACCAATACACGGTCTGAAAGCGGTTTAATTGTCATAGTTCTTTATGTTTTAGTTTTGTAATTGTATTCTGTTTGCGTTCTGCTTTGGGCAGACACACCATATATTAACAACAGGTGTGCCAAACCCGTTTTGGCATATATTTCTGTCATTGCCTCTTTGGCAGAGTGACATTTTGTCATACCGTTATGCAAAATTATGCCTTTTATGAATGATTCTGCCATTCGAAGTGCGAAGTTTGCAAAATTATTTCTATTTTTAGCAGATTTTTGAATTTATTATGAAAAAACTATCAATATTTCTGCTTTTTGCGGCCTTGATGGTCGTTGGAACTCTTTCGGCACAGAGCCTCGATTACGATAAGTTGACAGCCCATCCCCGTCTTTTGCTTAAGTCGGGAGATATTACAGCTATGCGTGCCCTGCCTGCTCGCTCGGCTACGGCAAAGATTGTTCACGACCGTATTATTGCCGAGTCGGAGCGCATCATTGGCGTTGAGCCCGTGGAGCGTGTGAAGGTGGGTAAGCGTATGATTGCCGTATCACGTGAGGCGCTAAAGCGTATCTTCTACTTGTCTTATGCCTACCTTACAACTGACGATATACGCTATGCGCAGCGTGCCGAGCGTGAGATGTTGGCTATCAGCGAGTTTGAGGATTGGAATCCCGTTCATTTCCTGGACGTGGGTGAGATGACTATGGCGATGGCAATTGGTTACGACTGGTTGTATCGCTACCTGCCCGTTCACTCTCGCAGTATCATCGGCACAGCCATCTACGAGAAGGGTCTGCTTGCTTCGGAGAATGCAACATTCTTTAACTCAAAAAATATCTGGAATCCTGTCTGCAATGCTGGTATGATTTACGGTGCGTTGGCTACAATGGAGCGCTCGCCGGAGTATTGTCGTGCGTTGATTGGTAAATGTATGGATTCAGTGCCTAAGGGTTTGGATTTCTATAATCCCGCAGGAAGCTACGTGATTGGTCACACCTTCTGGGGTCACGGCACGGGCTTCGAGGTTATGCTTGTGGCGGCTCTGCAGTCGGCGTTGGGCACAGATGCGGGTATTGCAGCGCACGAGGCTTTTATGCGTACAGCATCGTTTATTAACTTTACGGTTGCTCCTACGGGTAAGATTTATAACTACTCTGATGCCCAGCAGGATGCCGCAATGTCGCCCGTGAAGTATTGGTTTGCCCGTCAGACTAAGGATACTTCACTTGTAGCTCTGGACGAGAAGATGATTAAGCAGGGCTTGATTGACGATAGTCGCTTGTTGCCAGCCTATATGGTCTTCGCTTCGTCGATGGATTTGTCAAAGGTGCAGATGCCTAAGAGCAATACGTGGCATAGCGCAGGTGAGATACCTATGTATATCTATCGTAGCGGTTGGGATCGTCCTACCGATACATACCTTGCCGTTAAGGGTGGTCGTGCATCGAGCCCTCACGGTCATATGGATGCCGGAGCCTTTGTCTATGAGTATAACGGCGTGCGTTGGGCTGTCGATTTGGGCGAGCACGATGAGCATACGTTGGAGCAGGCAGGTGTCGGTATGTGGAACTTGAAACGAGATGGCGGTCGATGGGATGTCTTCCGCTTTGGTCCCGAGTCGCATAATACGCTTATGTTCAATGGCGAGCGCCACAATGTTGAGGAGGTTGCTCAAATCACCGAGGTATTTAATACTTCACGCCATCACGGTGCGGTGGTTGACCTTACGCCTACTTTTGCGGGTATGGCAGCGAGCGTGAAGCGTACGGTGGAGCTTGATAAGAACGACTATCTGCTCGTTACCGACCATATCGTGGCAGGCGCAAAGCCTACGAAGGTGGAGTGGCGTATGGCAACAAATGCCGAGGCTGAGATTATTGCTCCCAATATCATTCAGCTTACACAGGAGGGTAAGACTATGTACTTGCGCCTGCGTACACGTGCTGTGTCGGATGCTGTTATCTGGTCTGACCATCAGTATAAGGAGTACGAGGAGCGTGATGCAAATCTGCGTCGTGTGGGTTTTGTTCTCGACCTGCGTGCTGGCGAGACTGTCGATGTTGAGGTTACTCTCTCTGCCGAGCGTGGAAAGAAGGGTATTTCGTTGCCAAAAATCAACCTCGGCTTAGGAAAGAAGAATCGCCGCTAAGCGGATGATTATAATAATGTTGCGATTGTAGAGTGGCTCTTCGAAGTAAAAAAATGTAATATTTTTGCCAATTTATTTGGAAAATACCTCGAAACCCTCTATATTTGCACACCGATTTGGAACTCCAAATCAATATGGTGGATGTAGCTCAGTCGGTTAGAGTGACGGATTGTGGTTCCGAAGGTCGTGGGTTCGAATCCCATCTTCCACCCCAAAATTTGAAAACCTTGCAACGTAAGTTGTGAGGTTTTTTTGTAAATGGATGTCATTATGAAATCAAAACTTCTTATTCTATTTCTCGCAGTTTGTTTGGCGTCGTGTGCGTCGGTTCGATCGTCACGAGTGCATTTCCGCTCGCTGGATATGAAGACTTTTGCGAAGTACATCGAGCAGGAGGATGTTGTATTGGTAGATGTGCGTACTGCCGAGGAGTTTGCCGCAGGGCATATTAAAGGCGTGGACCATAATCTTGATGTGCGTAGCGCAACTTTCTTCAAGGATTATCAGTCGTTGCCCAAGGATAAGCGTATCGCTCTCTATTGTAAGAGTGGCGGTCGCAGTAAGCAGGTGGCAGGCGTGCTTGCGGGCAATGGCTACAAGGTTGTTGAGTTAAGTGGTGGCTACGATGGCTGGGTAAAGGCTGGAGGAGCAACAGAGAAATAAAAAAGGCTGCAATTAGCAGCCTTTTTTATTGTATGTGCATCGGTTATACGAAAGGATACTTCACAACCTCAGCCTTAATGAGTCGGTCACGGATAATAACAGCAACGGTAGTGCCTAATGCTGCGTACTCGGTCTTAACATATCCCAAAGCGATACCCACCTTCAACATAGGCGACATAGTACCTGATGTTACAACGCCAATCTCCTCGCCACCCAGGTTTGCCAACTTGTAGCCGTGACGTGGAATACCTCGGTCAATCATCTTCAGACCTACCAACTTACGCTGCACACCCTCAGCCTTCTGCTGTGCGAGGAACTCACGGTCGATGAAATCCTTACCCTCGACAAACTTTGTAACCCAGCCAAGACCAGCCTCCAGCGGAGATGTTGTATCGTCAATATCATTTCCATAGAGAGCAAAGCCCTTCTCCAATCGCAACGTGTCACGAGCGCCAAGACCGATGTTCTTTAAGCCGAACTCCTCGCCAGCCTTCCACATAGCCTCCCAGATAGTGTCGGCGTCAGAGTTGTACATATAAATCTCGCAACCGCCCGAGCCTGTGTAGCCCGTAGCCGAGAGAATAACGTCGCAGCCAGCCAACTTACACATCTTGAATGTGTAGTATGTCATATCCTCAACGGGCTCCTCGCACATCTTCTGCACGAGCTTCATAGCCAAAGGACCCTGAATTGCCAACTGAGCGATGTTGTCCGATGCATTCTCAAGCTCCACGCCCGGCTTCATACCGAACTTCTCGCCCTCGGCGCAGATGTGTGCCCAATCCTTGTCGGTGTTGGCTGCATTTACGCAGAGCATATACTTTGTGTCGCTGAACTTGTAGATCAAAATATCGTCAACGATACCACCCTTGCCGTTAGGCATTGTAGCGTACTGCACCTTGCCGTCGAAGAGCTTCGAAACGTCGTTCGATGCGATGCGCTGCAACAGATCGAGAGCCTTCTCGCCCTTAACCCAGATCTCGCCCATGTGGCTAACGTCAAATACGCCGCACTTCTCGCGTACGGTCATGTGCTCATCGTTGATGCCCGAGAACTCAATGGGCATGTTATATCCCGCAAACTCGGCCATCTTGGCACCTGCGGCGATGTGATACTTGGTAAATGCTGTTGTTTTCATTTGCTTATAGTTTTTTGATTATT
>JAFNUH010000067.1 GCA_017384185.1 Alistipes sp. | reverse complement strand
TCAGTTATGAAGGCTTACAACAAGTAATCTATTCAAACTTAGATACTAAAATCTGGTCATCTGAAAAGGTGACCAGATTTTTTTTGTACATATAATAAAATTATAGGTGTCATAAGTACTAAGCGAATCACATCACCTAAAATACCTATCACACCTATATCACCTGCTCGGTAAAAATCTACTCCGCTTTTGGAAGTCGTAGCTCTACGGTTGCTCCCGACCACTGATTTACCTGATGTACAACGTTGTACACCACCTCGTCGTCAGCCTTAACCTTTATGCGCAGACCAAAGGGCGCCGCATCCTCAGGCTCACGGATTGTAGGCAGTTTATGCGGCATCAGATATATATACGCCTTTATATTGTCGCACGGCTCGGTCGTGAGGGTCACCTTACGTGATGAGGCATCCTCTACCGATTGGGGCTTCACATCGTCACCAACGGCTGCCACCGTGCTCTCACTCGAAGTTACAGACAACTGCTCCCCGTCGGCATTGTAAGCACCGCACATCACCACGATGTTGTATCGCCACAACTCCGCAAAATTACTGCGTACCGATATTTGAAATTTACGATTCATTGCTTTGGTCAAAATTTTCAGCCCATCGGGACTCAAAAAATTGTAACAAGTTGCAAATTAGTTACAATCATACATCACAAAAATAGTAATTATTTGCAGAATTAGCGAAAAATTTGTACTTTTGCCTGCTATTTGTTGCGAGATGGAGGTTAACAAACAATATTCCGTGGCATATAAAGGCTTGAAAAACAGCTCTTTCGACTTCGTTTTCGAGGTCGACGATGCCTTGTTTGTAGCTTACGAGAGTAAGGAGATTTTGGGCGGCAACTGCCACGTGGAGGCTACAATGCTCAAGGGCGAGAGCCAACTTGAGTTCGATTTCACCATCACGGGCGAGGTAACGTGTGAATGTGACCGCTGCTTGGAGCCTTGTCAGGTACCCATCGACTATGAGGGTCATCTGATTGTTCGCATCTCGGACGAGGAGGGTGAGTATGACGGAGATGTTATGTGGCTTAATCCCGCAGATAACGAAGTTGACCTCACACAATATATTTACGAGAGTATAGTTCTATCCCTGCCCTATCAGAGAGTTCATCCCGAAGGTGAATGCAACCCCGATATGCTGGCTCGGTTCACTATCGCTACACAGGCTGAGGTAGATGCCCTTGAGGCAGAGGCCGAGAGCGATAACAGCGGCATAAACGAGGGTGACTTCAATAAGTTGGCAGCATTGAAGGCTCAAATGGAGAGGGACGCAGAGTAGAGACAACATAAGAACAAACATAAACTAAAAATTGATATTGTAAAATGGCACATCCTAAACACAAGGTTTCGTCTACACGACGTGACAAGAGAAGAACTCACTACAAGGCGGTAGTTCCTACCGTTGTTACTTGCTCTAACTGTGGCTCAGCGGTTCTTTACCACCGTGTATGCCCCGAGTGCGGTTTCTACCGTGGCAAGTTGGCTATCGAGAAGAAGGCCGAGTAGTGTTTTACACAAAGTATGGAGAGAGCCCCTTTTAGGTGCGCTCTCTCTTGATTTTTATTAACCGACAGTAAATAATCCCTATATGGTAAGAATCGGTATCGACGCTATGGGTGGCGACTTCGCTCCTGAGGTTGCGGTTGAGGGTGCTGTGATGGCGCTCAAGAAGATTGGCAAGCAGAGCCGTGTTGTGCTCTTTGGAGATGAGAAGCGTATCCGTGAGCTACTTAAGAAACATAACTGTTCTGCCGATAATTTTGACATCGTAGGCACCACCGAGGTTATCGAGATGGGTGACCACCCCGCAAAGGCGTTTATCTCGAAGAAGGATTCGAGTATGACCGTTGGTTTCCGCCACTTGGTGGAGGGTAAGATTGACGGCTTCGCCAGCGCTGGCTCGACAGGTGCTATGATGGTGGGATGTATGCAGGTGGTAAAGCCCATCAAGGGTGTTATCCGCCCCGTAATCTCAACATTGATGCCTATCGTTATGAACCGTCGTGGTCTGCTTTTGGACGTAGGTCTTAACGTCGATGCAAAGCCCGAGGTATTGGCTCAGTATGGTCTTCTCGGCTCTATCTATGCAGAGGCTGTTCTCGGCATTGAGAAGCCCCGTGTAGCGTTGCTCAACATCGGCGAAGAGGAGGGTAAGGGTAATGCTCAGGCTAAGGCTACTTACGATTTGCTCAAGGAGCAGAAGCAGATTAACTTCGTAGGTAACGTAGAGTCATCTTACATCTTTACGGGT
>JAFNUH010000066.1 GCA_017384185.1 Alistipes sp. | reverse complement strand
TTGCAAAACTGCGAAATTATAATATTTGTACAAAAAAAGGGCTGTTTACATTTTGGTTTACCACATCTGTTTACACAATAAACCCACAGGCGGTAAATATGAATATATATTAACTATCGACAATAGCCATAATCGTAATCGCCCATATTTCCAAAGGCTATTTATGGCTGTTCTGTGCGACTTATATACGAATTTGCGCTGTTTTTGGGAAGCTTCAGTATATCTTCGATAAAATCTTCCAACGAACTATCGACAGCCATTCCTATCTTTTGGCGGAAGCGATGGCGAAGCATCAAGACGCTTCGTGGTGCAATTGCCAACAACTCGGCTATCTCCTTGTTATCCTGCTTCAGGACAATAAGCATCGAGAGCAACTCCTCACGACGGGTAATCGACGGTACTCGCTCTCGTAGTCGAGGAAGAAAAAGAGGATACAGCAACTCAAAGCGTTGGCGGAACTTAGGCTCGCCATTTTTAAGGAGGATAGAGGGGGTCAAGGTCTCCAACTCCTGGCGGTTGTCCTTATCGTTCATTATGTCGTCAATCTCCTGCGATATCATCTCCTTCTCGGCATTTGTCTGATTTAGCTCGTCAACCAACATTGCGAGCTTATCATCCGCCTGCTTCATCTGTAGTTTATGTTGCTTCTTTTGGCGGAAAAGGAGCGCAACAATCACAGAAATAATTATTACGGACAAGGCTACACAAACTAAAAACCAAAGGCGCTGGTTGGTCTGCTCGAGTTGCATAATCTTCAGCTCCTTTTGCTGCTGCTCGGTATGCAAATCGGTGATGGCATCAATAAGATTAAAGTTTAGACGCTTCTCCTTCAATGCCTGCTGCTCTTGGAGCATCATTCGGGTATATTGCTCAACCTTGGGCTGATTCCTATATTTTAGGTAGTGATTTATAATAGGCTTATAATCCACGTGGATATAGATAGGAGAATCGGTTTGATTCAGCAACATATACATACTGTCCAGCGCTGTCTCCGCCATATCGTTCTTCTCGTTTTTCAAATAGGTCTGCGCCAGCTGGTGATATGCCCTTGCTCGGTTCACGGCTGTTCCCTGGCGAGCCACCTGCTGTAGTTCGTGAATACCTAAATTCAGAGAGTCTCCGCCCTTCTCGGTCAAGTAGATGCCGTGCAGAAGATCGACATCGACCATACCGCTATTGTATGGCAATGACTGACATAGCTCTCTTGCCTTTTCGGTATAGATAGTCACAGAATCAGCCTCTCCAAGTTGCTGCAACGCACGCCCTTTATTTATGTAAGTTTGTGCCGAGACCATTGGGTTCTTCGCCGTCATACGTTTTTCCACATCGATGGCTTCCGAAGCATACAAGTTGGCATATTCGGGCACATCCCAATAGAGGAAGAGATCAATTAACATATGCAGGCTGTTGAGCACACCCAAATCATCATTTCTCTCCTGTGCCTCAACTTTACTCTGCTGAAAAAGCTCCAGCGCTTTGTTAATACGTCCGTTTCGCTTGTAAAGCGAGCCTAACATAGCCGTAACCCACTGCTTGCGTTGTGTATTCCCACATTGCTCAGCTTGAAGCAAAGCCTCTTGGCACCAATCCATAACCTCTCTCTGGTAATTAGGATTGCTGTAAAATACTGCTGCGGCGTAAGCATAATCACGGAAATAACGTTCAGGAGTGGCGTGACGAAGCGGGATCGAGAATACTCTCATAGTAATCTCTTCTGCCTCCTCCATCCTCTCGGTACGTGACAAGGCGTAGCCCATCACTGAGTAGTAATCTCTCAAACATTGCTTTTGCAAAATGGGGGATGCATTGAAGAGCTCTTGAAGAGTTGTGATACAAGCCTCGGGCTCTCCCTTGCTCTGGTAGGTATTCATCAGTTGCACCAGCGCATCGGTGTACACAACCATCTGCTGCTTGGTAAACTCATCCTCGTTAATCGGTTGCAACAGGTATGCTTTATAAGTATCGATAGCCTCATCGTACTTCCCGTCACGTTGCAACATCCTCGCTTGTTCGAAGAGATTATCGCTGGCAACGCTGGCGGCGCAGTATGCCAGAATAAATGTAAAGGAGAGTAATATTTTTTTGCTACAAAGCGATATACAAATATTCTTTTTCATCATTGTTGTGTCTTTTATTCCTGACTACAAAAGTATACAAATTACACGTGGTGACCTAAACACTAATGTTTACATTTCGATTTACATTTGCTGTTTTTGTATGGTTTTCATACTTCGTATAGGTAAAAATGTAGGATACTGTTATTTGATGCTTCAAGAGTAATATAAACATATATATCACATAGTATTACCTCATCATGCAGAGACTTATAGAGTCTAATACGATTAATTGTCAAAACAAATTTGCACAAGGCTAATGCTGTAACACAAAATTGATTAATTTTGTAGATATAATTAAATCACAATCTATGAAAAAGCTATTTTTAACTCTTCTGTGCCTTTGTGGCACGATGTGCATATATGCGCAGACACTAGAGAATATGCAGTGGTTCAACGAACCCGAGAGTTGGGAGATAAAGGATGGTCGCCTTATGATGGATGTTACACCGCAGAGCGACTATTGGCGAATATCTCACTACGGCTTTACTGTTGACGATGCGCCATTTCTCTACACGGTACGAGGTGGTGAGTTCGAGGTTAAAGTAAAGATTTCTGGCGACTACAAGGTGCGTTTCGACCAAGCAGGGCTTATGCTTCGAATCGACAAGGAGAACTACATCAAGACCGGTATTGAGTACGTCGATGGCAAGTACAATCTTAGTGCTGTTGTTACACACCACACCAGCGACTGGAGCGTTATCGAGCTGGATAAACCAGTGGATTTTGTTTGGATAAAGGCTGTGCGTCGTCTCGATGCCGTGGAGATTTTCTACTCGTTTGACGACAAACACTATACTATGATGCGCAACTGCTGGCTCGAAGACAACACTCCTGTAATGGTGGGTATGATGGCAGCCTGCCCCGATGGTAATGGCTTCACGGCTACATTTGAGGAGTTTAAGATTAAACATCTGCCCGACCAGCGCCGTTTGGAGTGGTTGGAGAAGAATAAAGAATAAATCACCCCACTATAATAAAAAGGAGGTGTCTAACGTTTTTGTTAGACACCTCCTTAATCTTTTTATCGCAGGATTACTCCTGAACCTTACGTCGCCAGTTGAGGATGGGCAACATAAATGATATGATTGATGCTGCAATCCAGAAGATAGCGGCAGTACTGAAGTCATAGGTAGTAACACCATCAACAACTGTCTTACCTGCATCGATAAGCGCACCGCTGACAACATCCTGAATACCTGCTGCTGCGTAGCTTGCCATACCCACAACACCCAGAGCGGCGCCCGTAGCGTTACGAGGCACAACATCTACAGCCATCAAACCACCAAGGAAGCTGATGAGCACACCGACAGCGATACCGAAGATAACCATACTCAAGACATTCACAAACCAGCTATTACCGCCATATACGAAGAGGATAAGACCAATTGTATTCAACACACCGGCAAACAATGCGGGGATGTTACGGCTACCCTTGAAGAAGCGGTCAGAGATCCAGCCTGAGAATACAGTACCGATAATACCCAAGAGAGCATTAACAGAGATAATCTGTGTTGCATCCACCAGGTCGAAGCCCTTAGCCTCCTGCAAGTAGAGTACACCCCAACCGTTAATAGCATAACGGCTGATATACATAAATGCACTTGCCAAAGCCAGAATCCACACCGCAGGTGTACGCAAAGCCAACTTCTGCACATCCTTTACAGACTGTGTGTCGGTCTTCTTCTCGCCCTCGTTCGTCAAAACGCTGATAGGGGGCAGACCCTTGCTCTCGGGAGTGTCGTGCATAAAGATAATGATAAAAATCACACCCAGCACACCCGCAATAGTCGAACCGAAGAATCCCCACTGCCAACCTGCCGTAGCAACCAAGCTACCTACGAAGAGGAATGAGAAGAACTCGCCGATATTGTGGCTCGCCGAGAAGAAACCGTAGTACGTACCACGCTTATTGAGCGGATACCAACGTGAAAGGGCGATAACGGCAGGGGGTGAACCCATAGCCTGCGACCATCCGTTGATAGCCCACATAATTGACATTGCGATAAAGAGCACAGCCGACGAGATTACCGCTCCCGAAGCCATACCCAGCACACCCATCAACAGGTTAGCCACAGCCGAGATTGCAAGACCCGTAGCCATAAAACGCTTAATGTTGCTGTAATCGGCCAAGAAACCGTTTACAAACTTACCAATAGCGTAAGCAAAGAGCAGTGATGAGCCAATAATACCCAACTGCGTAGCATCGAGCGCTCCACTATCGAGGATAGGCTTCTTCACCACGTTCAAACTTGTACGGCACACGTAATAGAGGCTATAACCAATCGTACCTGCCGCAAATGCCTGAAAGCGCAGCTTCTTGTAGAGCTTATCCTTCGCCTCGTCGCTTATCTCGAGCGGCTTAGCGGGAGAGCTTGTCTTGTAGAAGTTGATAAACTTTTTGAACATTTTGTATAAATTTTGGTTATGAATTTTCGTATTCCTACTCCAATTAAACCCAAAGATATGAAATTCCATCAAAAAAAACAACTCTTTCGCCCGAAACTTGCACCACACAATAAATTACACCCACCGACAGCAATATCACACCGCTTTTTTATGGCGAAAATTACACATTGACAGATTTTATTTGTATATTTGTTTGATAAACTTTATTCCGACCGAAAAACTTACTCTAAAATGAACAACAACTCTCGTATCGTATGGGTTGACGTGCTACGTCTGATGGCGATGTTGATGGTCATCGCTGGTCATAGCGTCGATATATACAATGCCACACCTCAGGACGACCCAATGAATGGATTTTGGGGTGCCTTCATCGGCTCGCTTATGCGCCCGAGTGTGCCCCTGTTTGCTATGATGACAGGTCTGTTACTTCTGCCGGTGCGTATGCCCGCATCGGAGTTTTATCGCCGCCGCATACCTCGTGTATTGATTCCGATGTTATTCTGGTCGGCGGTATATTACCTTATTCCGTGGTTTACGGGTGTCATTGGACTCGATAAGTCGGTTATCTCGACACTCTTCCCCTTCGAGTTCTCACCCTCGCAGGAGTGGGGCGATGCCGTACACAACATTGCGATGATACCATTTACCTTCAACGGCTACACAACACATATGTGGTATCTATATATGCTCATCGGCTTGTACCTTATAATGCCCTTCTTCTCAGCGTGGGTCGAGCACAACGATAGAACGTTGGTACGCACATATATCATTATGTGGTGCTGTTCGCTTCTGTTGCCATACCTCTCGCAGATTATATCACCCAATCTATTTGGCGTATGTGCCTGGAATCAGTTTGGCACATTCTACTACTTTGCGGGATTTACGGGTTACCTGCTATTAGGATACCTGCTTGGCAAGGGCAACCCCCTCCCCTCTCGCAAGATTATTGCTATGGGAGCGATGCTCTACTTCGCAGGCTACATCATAACATACACGGGCTTCGCTACGCTCATCGCACAATACAGCTACGAGGAGGCTCCCGACCTGCTGGAGATGTTCTGGCAGTTCTGCTCGCCCAATGTGGTGCTGATGGCTTTGGGTATGTTCCTTGCCGTACAACGTATTAAGATTTCGTCGCCACGCACGCAGAAGGTACTTGCCAACATTACCAAGTGTAGCTTCGGCGCATATCTTATGCACTACATCTTCCTTGGTCCTGTCATTATCCTCTTGCAGCCGTTGGGATTGCCTACACCATTATGCGTAATTGCCACCGTTCTGATTGTCTTTGCAATCTGCTGGGCACTCACATCGGCAATATACAAGATTATGCCTCGTGCGGCACGATATATCGTAGGATAAAACTTTTGAAACAATAATTAAAACTTAGATACTATGGGAAATAAAATCAACGACCCTATCGCTCGACTTATGGGACTCCGCTACAAGTCACACCCGTGGCACGGTTTGGAGGTTGGCGACGATGCTCCTGAGGTGGTAACAGCATTTATCGAGATGGTTCCGACCGATACCGTAAAGTACGAGTTGGACAAGGTTAGCGGATATATCCGCATCGACCGCCCGCAGAAGTACTCAAACGTAGTTCCTGCCCTCTATGGCTTCATCCCGCAGAGCTATTGCGGTGACTCTGTGGCAGATTTCTGTATGGAGCGCAGTGGTCGCAAGGATATTAAGGGCGACGGCGACCCGTTGGATATTTGCGTTTTGACAGAGCGCAACATCGCCCACGGAGATATTATCGCATCGGTGAAGCCTATCGGCGGTTTCCGTATGCTGGATGGCGACGAGGCAGACGATAAGATTATTGCCGTGCTGCGCAACGATGCAACATATCGTGGATATAACGACATCGAGGAATTGCCTCACGTGGTTGTTGACCGTCTGAAGCACTACTTCCTCACATATAAGGATATGCCCGCATCGGACCTCAACATTGAGCGTCCCCGCAAGGTTGATATTGTAGCCACTTATGGTCGTGAGGAGGCTTACGAGGTTATTCGCTGCTCATTGGAGGATTACAAGAGCCACTTCAACAGTTTGGAGGAGATTTTGCGACACGTATAGTAAAACGAATATGGAATCACTTAAATTATTATATAAGGTGGGGCACGGACCCTCGAGTAGCCACACTATGGGACCACGCAAGGCAGCCGAGATGTTCTTAGCAAAGAACGACTCTGTTGATGCCTTTCGTGTAACACTCTATGGCTCGTTGGCAGCAACGGGTAAGGGTCACCTTACCGATACTGCCATTCGTGAGGTGCTCGAGAAGTGCGCACCCACGGAGATTATCTGGAAGCCTGAGATTGTCAAGGAGTTTCACACCAACGGTATGTACTTCGAGGCATTGAAGGGCGACAAGGTCGTTGACGACTGGACTATATACAGCGTTGGCGGAGGAAATATCGCAAGTCCCGATATGCCACAACTCTCTGGCGAAAAGATATACCCGCTAAGCACTGCCGAGGAGATTCTTCGCTGGTGCGACCGTGAGGGTAAAACCTTTTGGGAGTATGTGCAGGATAGCGAGTCGGAGGAGATATGGCCATATCTAGAGCATATATGGGAAACGATGTGTAAAACCATCGACAACGGTCTGAATAACGACGGCGTACTACCTGGAGGCTTGAAGGTGGCTCGTAAGGCTTGTACCTACTGGGTAAAGTCGAAGGAGTATGGTCCTTCGATTAGCAATCGCTCACGTGTATATGCCTACGCATTGGCTACTGCCGAAGAGAATGCCTCGGGCGGAGAGGTTGTAACAGCACCCACCTGCGGCTCGTGTGGCGTACTGCCTGCCGTGATATACCACTTGGCTGATGTAAATAACTACCGTCCAATCCGTATCGTAAGAGCCTTGGCTACGGCTGGCGTATTTGGCAACATTGCTAAGACAAACGCCTCGATTTCCGGTGCTGAGGTAGGTTGCCAGGGTGAGATTGGCGTTGCGTGCGCTATGGCGGCGGCGGCAGCTTGTCAGCTTATGGGTGGCACACCTGCTCAGATTGAGTATGCAGCAGAGATGGCTCTGGAGCACCACTTGGGTCTGACGTGCGACCCCGTATGCGGACTTGTGCAGATTCCCTGCATCGAGCGTAATGCCGTGGCGGCAGCACGAGCCATCGACTCGGCAACGTTCGCCATCCTCTCGGACGGCAAGCACCGTGTAACATACGACCACGTTGTGGCAGTAATGAAGGAGACGGGACACAACCTGCCGAGCCTCTATCGTGAGACAGCCGAGGGTGGTTTGGCAAAACATTACAGAAGTCAGGAATAAACAACAAAAACCGAATGAATATGAAGAGACTTTTTCACATTTTAACATTGGCAGCATTTGTTATGCTTGCTAAGCCTGCTCAGGCACAGCTTATCGAGGGTCCTCGTGGTTATGAGGATTTTAAGATTGGCGTTGCAGGTTACACCTATCGTTCGTACGACATCGACCAGACATTGGCATTCCTGAAGAGTATGGAGGTGCACTATATGTCGGTTAAGGATTGGTGGTTACCACTCGACTCAACAAAGGAGCAGATGGATGCTTTCAAGGTAAAGTGTCGTGAGTACGACGTTGAGCCATATATCCTTGGTCCTATCTATATGCGTTCGGAGGCTGAGGTTGACCGTGCGTTTGCTTATGCTGAGCGTTATGGCTCGGATGTATTTATCGGTGTTCCCAACTACGAGCTTACCGACTATGTTATCAAGAAGGTAAAGGATACAGGCATCAAGGTGGCTATCCACACTCACGGTCCTGATGGCGCACCTTTCCCCAACATCCAGAAGGTTGCCGAGATTTACAAAGACCCCTCATTGGGTATCGGATGTTGTATGGACCTGGGGCACTCGGTTCGTATGGGCGAGGATATCGTGAAGGATATAAAGAAGTATAAGGCTTGGATTTACGACATCCACATCAAGGACGAGAGCGAGGCTTCGAAGGCTGGTAAGACTTGGGAGATGGGTCGTGGCGTTATGGACTTCCGCCCCATTATGAAGGTTTTGCGCCAGATTAAGTACAAGGGTGTTGTATCACTTGAGTTCGAGAAGAATGGCAATAATCCCCACCCGGGTGTAGCCGAGTCGATTGGTTATCTGCGAGGTGTGGCGGATGCTACGAAGTAAAAAAATAGGGTGCTAAACAGCACCCTATTTTTTTGAGGAATTGTATAACAAGAGCTATTTTGAAGCTGGTCGCAGAGCGAGAAAGTGCAGTTTACCGAGCGTAAATGAGCATTTCGAGGACAAGCCAGCTGCCAAAAGAGCCTTGTTAGACAATTTCTTTTATATCATCAAAAACAATTCGTCGCTCATCCAATGCCTTGTGTTGCACCTTTGCGGGCGGTGTTTTCAACGGATTACCAAACGGCATCTGCGCCATCAGCCTCCACGTACTCGGCACGTTCCACTGCTCAGCGACAAGCTTATCTATCAATGGATTATAGTGTTGCAACGAAGCTCCATACCCCGCATCGCACAACATAGTCCATATTGCAAACTGACACATCGCCGAGCCCTGAGCTGAATATACATCAAAAACCTCTGCATAGGTCGGCATCTCCCGTTTCTGGGCATCCACCGCCTCGGTATCCTCAAAGAAGAGAATTGTACCACAACCAGCCGCAAAAGAGTTATCAATCTTCTGCTCGGTTCGCTCAAAAGATTTTGCTGGTACAATCTCCCGCAAAACGCCCTTTGTTATCTCCCACAACTTGTCGTGATGCGTGTCAAAAAGAATAATTATGCGTGCCGACTGAACATTAAATGCCGAGGGGACATTCAGCAGTGCCGTATCGACAATATCTACAACTCGCTGGCGGGTCGTAAGCATACTATCGCCAATATCGTAGTACGTGCGACGATGCTTTATTGCTTCAATAAAATCTCTTTTCATCTGCATTGATTTTACCTTTTCAATGCAAAAACATCGCCAAACTCTCTGCGCTACTCCTCAATAACCTCGAGATAGAAACTCACCGGACGAAACCCATCGTTACACGAAATCATAGCCGAGTGCGGGTTGCGCATCCAGCCATCGAAGAAGTTACCTCCTCCCGCAGCAAGCTCCCTAACGAACTGCTCCATACTCTCCCACGCACTCTGGCACATACCCTCGGGTCGTTCACCCGCTTCGGAGATAAACACCTGCCCGAGCTGCATATCGCAGGCGTGTTCGATAGGATTCTCGTACTGCGCCATCAAGTCGGTGTAGCACGCCATACGCATAACCGTTATCTTTACTCGTTTCATATACTACCCTTTTATAAAATCAATCTCAGCTGCGCAGTTATAACCCTCGTTATAAAGGTCGAGAAGTTTATCTGTATCACGCTCCATACGGTCAACCGTTATTGGCTTTATGGGGCGAATAACCGTCAATTTACCCTCTGCCTCAAGGCGTTCGACCATATCAACCTGCTCGTTATAGAGAGCATTGCGCTGGCGTATAGCCTCACGCAGATAAGGATATTTGCGATAGAAAAACGGTGGCACGGTCGTAGGCTTATGTGGCTTACGATAGCCCTTGTTTCGTGTCAACACTACAAGATTATTATCATACCCCAACTCCCGAGCACGTAACAGTGGAATAGAATCGGCAATACCTCCATCGAGCATCGGCACCCCATCGACATAACTTATCGGCGAGACGAAAGGCAGACTACTCGACGCCTTAACAATATCTATAACACGTTTCGGGTTATGTTTCTCCTCAAAATAGCAGGCACGTCCCGTACGGCAATCCGTGGTAACCATCTCGAAGTGCTCCTCACATTGAGCCAGCACATCATAGTGATATGGGATTATCTGCTCGGGAAAGGTGTGAAACAGAAGCTCGAAATCCATAATATTACCCTTGAGCAGAAGTTGCTTTATACCGATATAACGATACTTCTCCAACAAATCTATATTGCTAAACTTGCCTCGCCCACGCTGCCCCGACATATACGACAGACCGTTACACGCTCCCGCACTCACACCGATAGTATAGGGAAAACGCACTCCCCTATCCATCAGATTATCCAGTACGCCGCAGGTAAAAACGCCACGCATACCTCCACCTTCGAGTATAAGACCCGACTTTGCCGTCAATATATATTTGCTCATTGGTAAAAATTTATGTCAAAGGTATAAAATTTCAACTCAAATTCACACCGTGTGGGACGATTTTTCCACTTTCTCACACAAAACGTCATACGTACATAATAGCAATTAGCTTCTGATAAATTTGGACAATAGACATTTTTTGCTAATTTTGTGTTATAGCTTTCATCCCAAGCATATTAAATACCAAATATAATTATGAAGAGATTTTTTCTACCATTAATCCTTTTAACAATCACTGCTTTAGCGTCGTGCACATCTAAGACTAATCAAATAGTCGATGTAGTGCCATCTGCGGAGAAGATGCAACGCCCATTTGGTCGCCACGACTACAAGGCTTTTGCACAACCCGACAAGGTACACGCCCCCCAGACGTGGTTCCACTACATTGGCGGCAACGTGTCGCACGAGGGTATCACTGCCGACCTTGAGGCTATCGCAGGAGCAGGAATATCGGGCGTACAGCTCTTTCACGGTCAGTTTGGTGGTCAGTGGCCCGCCACAACTGATAATATTGAGTGCCTAAGTAAGAATTGGGATGAGGCGGTAAAGCATACTGCCGAGGAGTGTCGCCGCTTGGGGCTTCGCTTCACAATGCAGAACTGCGCCGGCTGGGCAATGTCGGGAGGTCCGTGGATTAAGCCCGAGAATGCTATGCGTACTATTGTCCACAGCCGCACGGATATTGAGGGCGGAGATATTAATGTAACGCTCCCAAAGCCTCAGCCGAGCCAAGAGGAGTGGCGAGACTATCGTGATATAGCTGTTTTGGCATTCCCGACAGCAGAGGGCGATACGGGCAAGCCGCTTGAACTAAAGAGCGTAAAGGGTGACGGCAAATTTGAGTGGAGCGATTTGATGACGGGCAAGAAGGATAGAATCAACTTCCCTCCCGCAAAAGATGAGCCCCACTGGGTGGAGATGCGATTTACAAAACCTGCCGTGGTGCGTGCCGTGGAGATTCCGTCGGTGCAGACTCTTAATCATAATATGTCCTTCGAGCCAAATGTTCACATTACGGCGTATGCACTGCTGCACAATGGAAAGATGGAGAAGATTGTCGATGCCGACCTACCACAGAGTAGCTGGCAGGACAATAAGCCGATAACGTTCGCCTGCCCGGAGGTTGGCGAGGCTATTGGTTGCCGTGTAGAGTTCCAAAATAAATATAGTATGAACCTCGCTGCGGTGAACATCTGGTCGGCAGCCCGCAAGAATAGCTGGGAGTCGGAGGCAGGCTGGACACTTCGTAGCTTCGAGCGCACGGCAGATGATGTGACACATAACCCTCAGGCGTATGTAAAGGGCGAGGAGGTTGTTGACATCTCACAATATATGACCGCAGAGGGAGAGCTTACGTGGAGTGCCCCCAAGAGTGGCAAATGGACTATCCTGCGCATTGGTAATGTGAATGCTGGCGAGGAGAATGGTCCTGCGCCCAAGGAGGGTACGGGTTGGGAGTGCGACAAGCTCTCGACGGAGGGTCCCGAGGTACACTATGCAGGTTATATCGGTCGCCTGACGGGTGGCGTTTTGCAGGGCGGTAAGCTCAACAGCCTGCTACTCGACAGTTGGGAGTGTCGCACGCAGATGTGGACAATGAAGATGGAGCAGGAGTTCAAGGAATACAACGGATACGACCTGCGCAGATGGATGCCTGCGCTGCTCGGATATACGATTGACTCACCTGAGACTACCACCCGCTTCCTGCTTGACTGGCGTAGCGTTGTAGGCAATCTGTTTGCCAACAAGTTCTATCGCCGTATGGCTGAGCTGGGTCACGAGCAGGGTCTTGATGTTATCTACGAGACGGCTGGAGGAGATGTATTCCCCGCAGATATTATGGAGTACTTCAAGTATGCCGACGTGCCTATGTGCGAGTTCTGGCATCCATATAGCACAGGTTATGTAGGCTCGCTCAACTTTAAGCCTGTAAAGCCGACTGCTTCGGCAGCTCGCCTATATGGCAAACCTCGTGTGGCAGCCGAGTCATTCACATCGTTCTCGCTCACGTGGGACGAGCATATGGAGATGCTCAAGGAGTATGCCGACTACCACTTCATTGAGGGCGTTACGCACAACGTATTCCACACATACACGCACAACCCGCAGATTGGCTTCCTACCCCCTGGTACATCTATGGGTGCAGCTATCGGCACACCATTCCTGCGTGGTCAGACGTGGTGGCGCTATATGCGTGAGTTCACAACATACTTGGCTCGATGCAGCTATATGCTTGAGCGTGGTCACTCTGTGTCAGACGTATTATGGTACTTGGGCGACGAGATTAGCCACAAACCAGACCAGGAGTACGACTTCCCCGCAGGATATAAATACGACTACTGCAACCCCGATGTGCTGCTTAACCGCCTAAGCGTTACGGATGGCAAGGTGGTAACTCCCGAGGGTTTGTCATACCGCTTTATATGGATTCCTGAGAATAAGCGTATGCGTCCCGAGACCTTGGAGCGTCTGCACTCGCTCATCGAGCAGGGCGCTACGGTTGTAGCCTCTGCACCTCGTTCGTTAGCGACATTGGTTGGAGGTGAGCAGACACAGCAGCGTTTTGACAACGCAGTAAAGGCTATTTGGGGTACAGCAAAGAGTGGCGAGATAACCACCATTGGCAAGGGTCGATTGCTCAGCGACGTAACTATCGAAGAGGCACTTAAGATGCTCAACATTATGTCCGACGTTAAGGGTGATGTACGCTGGTTGCATCGTAATGTGAAGGGTGCCGATTGGTACTTCGTAACACCAGAGAAGCTCTCATCATTCTCTGGCGAGGTGGAGTTCCTTGCCAAAGGAGCTGCCGAGTTGTGGAATCCCGTAACGGGCGAGACAACGCCGCTGAATGTGGAGCGACGTGGCGACTACGCCGTCGTACAGCTCGATATGCCCAAGGCTGGCTCTTGTTTCGTGGTATTTAACCATAGCGGCAAGCAGCAGAGTGTGGAGACACCGCAGTATATCGCATCGAAGGCAATCAACGGCGAGTGGAGCCTGCAATTCCCCGAGGGTTGGGGTGCCCCTGCCGAGGTTAAGATTACGGAGTTGAAGCCCTGGTGCGAACTCTCTATCTCGGATGAGGGTAAGGCATTCTCGGGTAGCGCTACATATACAACAACTTTCGAGTTGGACAAGGTCGGCGAGAGCGTATTGCTCGACCTGGGTAAGGTGGATATGATTGCGGAGGTTACCATAAACGGTCACAAGCTACGTCCTATGTGGTGTAAACCCTACGCTGCCGACATCGCAGAGTATATCAAGACGGGTGAGAATACGTTGCAAGTAGAGGTTACAAGCACTTGGTTTAATCGCCTTGTTTACGACGCATCGCAACCCGAAGCTGAGCGCAAAACGTGGACTCTGCACGGACCAAGAGCAACTGCGCCATTGCGTGCGACTGGTTTGATGGGACCTGTAAGTCTGAAATATTAAAAATAAAGAGGGTGTCTAACAAATCAAGTTAACACCCTCATATTTTGAGAAATTGTATAACAAGAGCTATTTCGAAGCTGATCGCAGTCCGAGAAAGCGCAGTTTACCGAGCGTAAATGAGCATTTCGAGGGCAAGTCAGATGCCGAAAGAGCCTTGTTAGACAGTTTCATTATTTTTATAACGTTACTCCACTCTTAATTATCGCCAACTCCTTAAAACCCGCCTGCTCGTGCTTCAGATGCTCGCCATTTGCCGTAGATAACACTTTTTCGATAAGCCTTTGCAACGCCTCCTGTTGTGTTACGCCATCGAGCAGCACGCCTGCATCGAAATCAATCCAATTACTCTTAAACTGCGCAAGTGGCGTATTTGTCGAGAGCTTCATCGTCGGCACAAACGAGCCAAATGGTGTTCCTCGCCCAGTCGTAAACAATACCAACTGACACCCCGACAGAGCCAATGCCGATGTCGCCACAAGGTCATTTCCCGGAGCCTTTAACAGATTAAGACCTCGTTGTTCTGCTCGCTGACAATAGTCAAGCACTCCGACAACAGGCTGATAACCGCCCTTCTGAACGCAGCCCAACGATTTCTCCTCCAACGTTGTTATTCCGCCCTGCTTATTTCCTGGCGATGGGTTTTCATATATCGGCTGGTCGCACGAACGGAAATACTCCTTAAAGTTATTTATCAGTTGCACCGTATCATCAAATACCTGTTCATTTACGGCTCTGTTCATCAAGATTGTCTCGGCACCAAACATCTCGGGCACCTCCGTTAGAATTGTCGTACCGCCCTGCGCAATCAACCAATCGGAGAACGCCCCAACCAAAGGATTTGCCGTGATACCCGAAAGACCATCCGAACCTCCGCACTTCAGTCCTACACGCAGGAGGCTGAGCGACAACGGCTCACGCCGATCCTCACGCATCTTCTCGACCAGCTCACGACATATCGCAACGCCAGCCTCTACCTCATCCTCAACACTTTGGGCAACAAGGAAGCGGACTCTCTCTTCGTCCCACTCACCAATAACCTCCTGCAACGATGCAATTTGATTATTCTCGCAACCAAGTCCCAAAACCAATACTCCGCCCGCATTGGGGTGTTTTATAAGTGATGCCAATGCCCGTTGCGTGTTGAGGTGGTCATCGCCCAACTGCGAACATCCATAGTTGTGGGTATATACTCTCACATCGTCCAAAAAAGAGCAGTCACACTCTCGTCTCAACCTCTCGGCAATGGCTTGCGCCTGTCCATTTACGCAGCCGACCGTAGGCACAATCCACAACTCATTGCGAATACCCATCTCGCCATTTTTGCGCAGGAATCCCATCACTCGTAACCCATCATCACGCTGATGGTCAATAGAATATGATGTAGGCGAATATATATATTCTAAATTCTCGGACAAGTCGCTACTTAGGTTATGCGTATGAATCCACTCGCCCGAGCGCACCGACTGCGTTAGATGACCTATCGGATAGCCATATTTAATGACCTTCTCGCCCGCCGACATATCCTTCAGGGCAAACTTATGACCACGTGCCACATCCTCTCGCAGAGCAATCTCGCAACCATCAATCTCTACGACATCGCCCGAACGCACACCCTCGCAGACAACTACGGCAACATTGTCCGAGGCGCTAATCTTCATACACCTATTCATACGCAACCACCCTATCCTAAGAACTTACGCAAAGCTGCCGCCATACCCATCTTCTCGATATTACCAAGATACATCGCAACCTTAGGTATAAATCCTGCCACCTGCGAGAAATCCTCCGTAAATATACCTCCACTCTGCACAATCTTCGCAACGGTAGTGTAGAGGTCATCTGAGTCCCAATTCTCTCTTATAAATGCTACGTGCTCGGGCGCATCATCAGGCTCATATCCACTCTTTGGACTATAATATGCCAAGAGCGCAGCAAAGGTCATACACTCACAATCGGCAGTCATACCCAAACGCTCCCAATTATCTTTTAGCGTAGGGTAGTTACGTGTCTCCCACTTCGAAAGCGAGTTGAGCGAAATAGATTTTAACATATGTTTGATATAGGGGTTGTAGAATCGCTCCAGGATGCTCGCCGCAAAACGATTCAGCACCTGCTTATCGCCATCAATCATAGGTATAACCTCCTCGAAGACCATCTTCTTTACAAATCGCTCAATGTCGGGCGTATTGAAGGCATCGAGCACCGTTTGGCATCCCATCAATAGTGACATAGCAACCATACCCGTATGCGAGCCGTTAAGGATACGTACCTTCTTATCTCTGAATGCCTTAACCGATGGAATAAATATCACATCCAGCCCAGCCTCATCGAGTGGTAACACCTCTTTAGCCTTTAGGTAGCCTTCACCGCCGATAATCCACAGGTGATACAACTCGCCCATAACGATAGCGTTATCATCATAACCTATCTCCTGCTTTATCTCGTCAGCACGGTCGTGCGGGAATCCGGACACGATGCGGTCAACAAGCGAATCACAGAAGTGGCAACTATGCTCCACCCAATCAATAAACTCCGCCTCAAGAGCGTTATGCCGAGCGTGGCGCAAGACATACTCCTTCAGCGTAGAGCCATTATCCTCAATAAGTTCACAGCAGATGATAACCAAACCC
>JAFNUH010000065.1 GCA_017384185.1 Alistipes sp. | reverse complement strand
GCTTGAGTCGTGCTCCTCATCGACGATGACCATCTGAAGATGTCGCAGTGGGAGGAACAACGCCGAGCGAGCTCCAACAACCAGCTCGCCACCCTGACTGCGCATCAGGCGCAGGTAGCTCTCCGTGCGACGCAGGTTTGTGAGTTTCGAGTGGTATGCCGTAACACGGCTGCCGAAGATGCGCTCCATACGCTCTATGAGCTGCGATGTGAGGGCAATCTCGGGGACGAGCAACAACACGTCGCCACCACGTGCCAGCACCTCGGCTATGAGCGTCATATAAATTTCGGTCTTGCCCGAACCCGTTATTCCGTGCAGCAGATGCACCGAGCGACCCTCACGCTGCGAGGTGTGAATCTGTTCTACAACCTGCCGTTGAGCGGGGGTAAGCGTGGGTGTTACGAATTGGATATTTTCAGCACGCTCGATGGTGCGTTCTCGTTGATTTACAGTGATATATCCCGCCTTGCGGAGTGCCGTAATCTGTGCCGAATCACACTCCATCAGTCGTCGGGGAATCTCCCCCTCGGCATTAAGGCGTGAGGCGTCGAACGAAAGTATCTGCTCCAGCACCTGCACTCGGCGTGGCGCACGGCGGCGTATGCGCTCCATCTCAGAGCGTAGCTTCTCCTCATCTTGCCACTCCTCAGCAAGGGCGATGTATGCCTCGGTGCGGGGGCGGAACTCATCCTCGGAGAACTCCTCAGCCGATGCTCCCTGCGGCTTGATAAGCGAGGGTAGGGCTATGCGCATAACCTCTCCCAGGGTACACATATAATACTCCGCCATCCACTCCCACATCTGCATCTGCTTTGCATCGAGCAGCGGGCAGTCGTAGAGTCGGCGTCCGATAGGTTTTATGCGCTTGACATCGGGGCGAGTGTCGTGAAGTCGCCATACAATGCCTGTGTATATGTTGCGGGGTCCAAACTGAACGGCTACGGCATCGCCCACACCAATCTTATCCTCGGCATCCTCAGGCACCGAGAAGCAGTAGGCGGGTTGCGCTAAGGGCAGGACAATGTCGGCGTAGCGGCTCATAGCTAAATAATACCCAGATTCTTAACGAAGATATAGACGATAAGTAGGGGTGTGATATATTTTAATGTAAAGTGCAACAGGGGGAATAGACGACCACGCATCTCGCCGTAGTTTGTAATCTCGCCACGCAGGAAGTCGGGCTTCATACTCCACGCCACGAAGATACAGGTCAAAAGACCGCCCAAGGGCATCAAGATATTAGCCGTCGTGTAGTCAAAAATCTCGAAGAACGATATATCCTTCAAACCCAGCAGGTCGATGTCGAAGGTCCAACAGAGCGTGAGCGTGCAGAGAGCCAACGAGAGACCCGAAGTGACACGTGTTGCCGCCTTGCGAGAGAGTTTATACTCCTCGGCAAAGTATGCCGTCAGCACCTCGTGGAACGAGATTGTTGAGGTGAGCGATGCCAGCGTTAGAAGGATAAAGAATACCGCCGACCACAACTGCGCAAAGGGCATATCCTTAAAAATCTCGGGCAGCGTGATAAAGATTAGCGAAGCACCCTCCGAGGGCTGCAGACCTGCACTGAATACCGCAGGGAAGATTACCAAGCCCGCCAAGACTGCTACCAGCAGGGTGAGCAGAGCCACGCTGAACGAGGTGCCCGTGAGGTTGTTATCCTTCTTGAAATATGATGCATAGGTCACCATACAACCCATACCCACCGAGAGCGAGAAGAACGCCTGACCGATGGCTGTAAAGATTGTCTTTGCCGTGAATGCCTCCTTGAAGTTTGGCTCAAGGAAGAAGCGGTAACCTTCGGCCGCACCCGGCATAAAGGCTACACGTACTGCCATAATAATCAGAATGATAAATAGTGCGGGCATCATCACCTTCGCCGCCTTCTCGATACCCTTCTCTACGCCACGCACGATGATAAGGTGCGTGAGAAGAATAAATACGAAGGTGTAGAACAACTCACGCCACGATGCCTGAAACATAGAGAACTGCTCGGTGAAACTCTCCCCCGACGAGTAAAGCGGACCGCCGATGGAGCTAACCAGATACTCCAGCGACCAGCCAGCCACGATATAGTAGTAGCCAGAGATAAAGAGTGCGCCAATCACGCCGTTATATCCGAGCCAGCGCCACGGGCGTGACAGCGAGCGGTAGCCACCCACGGCGTTCATCTTTGTCTTGCGACCCACGGCAAACTCTGCCAACATCACGGGGATACCCACCACAAATACACAAAGCAGATATACCAAAAGGAATGCGGAACCACCGTTCTCGCCAGCCATATAGGGGAATCGCCATATACTACCCAAGCCGATGGCACTACCAGCGGCGACGAGGATGGCGCTCAGCTTGCCTCCAAACGAGGCTCTTGTTTCGTTGCTCATAACCAAATAACCTTTACGAATGACAAATATACGAAAAATAGCTACAAGTTGTTGTGCGTAATTCCGAAAATATGGGAAAAGTGAGCGTGCTACCATAAACAAAAGGCTGCCCCGAAAACAAAAGGCTGCCCCGAGGGACAGCCTTTGTAGAAATAGTAAAGCTAAAATTACTTTACGATACGACGCTCCTTGATACGAGCCTTCTTACCTGTAAGGTTGCGCAAGTAGTAGATACGTGCACGACGTACAACGCCATACTTGTTAACCTCGATGTGGTCGATGTGGGGAGAGTAGAGAGGGAAGATACGCTCAACGCCTACACCGTTAGAGATCTTACGGATTGTAAACATCTTAGTCTTACCTGTACCCTTAATCTGGATAACTACACCACGGAAGCTCTGCAAACGCTCCTTGTTACCCTCTACAATACGATAAGTTACGGTGATAGTATCACCTGCGCCGAATGCGGGAACATCTGCATCGGTCTTAGTCCACATCTGCTCGTTCACGAGTCTGATGATTGCGTCTTTGTTCATTGTTGCAACAGAATTAAAAATTAATCGTTCAACATTATCGCTGCGTTTGGTCTACCATACAGTCCATTGACTTGTAATCCCGAATCGTTTTGCTTTCGAGTATCCTCGCCAGCCCAACTCTATGACCCTACGCCCTATATAAGAGGTTGATACGGGGTGCAAAGGTATCGCTTAAAATTCAAAATTCAAAATAAGGGATTCAAAATTTGCCTTATTTTCAGCAAAATATCCACTTTTACAGCGACATCACTACCATATTTGCCGCCGCAGCCAACAGCAGGAGCCTATACAACGACTCGGTGAAGCCTACGCCCATACGCACAAAGACGATAGGCGAGAGTAAGGCTACGGGTGTGGCTATGATGGCGAAGATTGTCGCCGTGCAGCCCGGCATAAAGAACATTACAAGCGTTGCGAGCAACATAAAGGCGTTGAATCGCATCACGGCACGTGACTTCACCTTCAGTGAGTAGCGGTCCGATATGATTAGCGATATGGCGCACGCCACCATCACAATTATTATACCGAGCAGGGCGATGCCCGCAATGTTGAGTGTCGAGAAGAAGCTGAACTCGCTCGCCGTAAACATCGACGTGTATATCATCTCTCCAGCCGAACGAAATCCCAGTCCTGCGCACCAGCGCCAATAACTTATGGCGAGTAGCGGGAAGGCAAGGCTGAAGGTGCTCACCACCCAATCACGCCACGTGTTACGCACGACAAGTACCAAGAACGGCAAGACGAGATAGAGTATCGCCGCAGGGGCAAAGAGTAGCGGCAACGTTCCGTAGCAGAGCATCGAGAGCGACAGGTCGTTGTAGCTCTCCGTGCGCATAATACAGCGCAGAAGATACTTCGTACCGAACAGCATCAGTAGCATCGCTATGCCCGATAGCAGATAGTCGGTGCTGACCATTACGGCACCCGCTATAACACCAAAAATGGGTATTGCCATAAGCGTATATGCGGGGTAGAGCGAGAATTTAGGTCCGTAGCGTCCTGCGTCCAAACCTGCAAATCCCAACATCATAGCCCACACCAATGCCGAGAGAAGGGGCAGACTCTGCTGCACGTTCTGAATGAACGAGCCTATGGGTGTGAGGGTGTTTGCTATGCTCTCGTTATCCGTAGGTAGGAAGTACGAGCGGAGTGTTGTCACGACGACAATCACGAAGAGTGTCGCCGAGAGGTCTAATATGCGGTGTTGTACTATCTTTTTGCGTGCCATAATTTACTGTTTTAGAGGCTTTGGTCGCCTACACGTTACAAAAGTACGAAAAAAGCGCACAACACGAGAAAATATTTGTAACTTTGTACGTATATGTTGGAAAATAGCTATCAACAAGAGCTCCTCGAGGCGGGGTGTGACGAGGCGGGACGTGGCTGTCTTGCGGGCAGTGTCTTTGCTGCGGCGGTTATTCTGCCGCCCGACTTCTATCACCCTCTGCTCAACGACTCGAAGCAGATGACCGAGCGTGCCCGCAACATCTTGCGTGAGGTTATCGAGCGAGAGGCTGTGGCGTGGGCTGTGGCTGAGGTTACGGCGGCACGCATTGATGAGATAAATATCCTTAAAGCCTCAATTGAGGGAATGAATATAGCGGCTGCGAATCTGAAGGTGGCGGCTGAGTTTTTGGCTATCGACGGCAATCGTTTTGTCTCGCACACGGGACTTCCTTTTAAGTGTATTGTTAAGGGTGATGGCAAGTATGCCAACATTGCCGCCGCATCGGTCTTGGCAAAGACTCACCGTGATGAGTATATGCTGCGTCTGCACGAGGAGTATCCCCACTACGGCTGGGACAGAAATAAGGGTTATCCAACAAAGGAGCATCGCCTCGCCATCCGTGAATATGGTCTTACGCCCTATCATCGTATGTCGTTTAACCATACCGAAGGACAATTAGAGTTGTTTTAAAAATCCGTCTAATGGGTTCTTTTGGCATCTGGCTCGGTCAAGAAATCCTCACATACTTTAGTATGCTGCGGTTTCTCGCCCTTCAACCAGCTTCAAAATAACCTCATTATACGAATTTTTCATCCATAGTTTTTTAAGCCACTTATTTTGTTTGTTCTATCCCTTACTATCTATCTTTCAACTTTCACACACACTCTCTCTCTTTCTTCCACTCCCTCTATCTATCTATCTATCTAT
>JAFNUH010000064.1 GCA_017384185.1 Alistipes sp. | reverse complement strand
GTACTACCTCAAGACGGCTCACGGCACTCGCTCATCACTCGACCTCAAGATGCCCACATTGGAGGAGGCTTTGGCCGTATGTAAGGACCGCATCACAGTTAACCTCGACAAGGGTTATGACTACTACGACCTCGTAGTGGAGATTACAGAGAAGTTGGGTGTAACAGATCAGGTACTTATCAAGGGTAGCAAGCCCGTAGCAGAGGTACAGGCTAAGATGGCTGAGCACAAGAACAACTTGCTCTATATGCCCGTTATCACCCCCACAAACGAGAAGCACAAGCCCTTGTTTGAGGACTACCTTGCAGAGAAGCCCCAGCTCGCTTATGAGATTTGCTTCGACGAGATTAACCCCACAGTAGAGGCTGCTACAAAGCGAGTATTGGAGAGCGGTTCAAAGCTTTGGGTTAACACATTGTGGAACTCATTGTGCGGTGGTTATAGCGACGACATTGCTTTCGAGACATCGGCTGCTGAGGTTTATGGTAAGATTGTAGATATGGGTACTACAATTATCCAGACAGACCGTCCCGAGATGCTTATCGAGTACTTGCGTTCACGTGGTTTGCACGAGTAAGCAATTCCGAAATAGATCAGACGAGGGTGCCGCAAGGTGCCCTCGTTTTTGTTTATGAAGCGCCCACGTTTTTCTATTTTCCCATCTCGTTTTTGCATAAATCGACCAAGTTCAGGCAAGCCCACACCCTATAAAATGTTCTAAACATACACAAAATGGCGACTTTGGCGGATAAATTGTTGCTAAAAATATTCTTTGTTGCGAATTCTTTGTATATTTGTAAAGTAATAAAAACGACCAATGGAAAATATCTATCAGCCACAATCAGATAACGACGTTGACACGCTGCTCGGAGTGTCAAATCCGCTATTTGCATATATCGACAGCAAAGATTACGACGCTATTATAAACGAGGATAACGTACCGAGAACATTCCGTCGTGGAGGTATATTTATCTGCCTTGAGGGCGAGGGTTATGTTATTATCAACGAACATAAATATCAGCTCTCACCCCGCACGATGTGCGTTTCATTCTCTGGCACAATCATCCAGGCATTCAAGCGCAGCGAGGGCTTCAAGAGCTATACGCTGATGTTCCGCACCGACTTTATCGGCGAGCTGAACATCCCCTCGGCAAACTCTATACATATGCAGATGCGTGAGAACCCCTGTATGGTGCTGAGCCAGCAGCAGTTGGACTCTATTTTGCAGATTTGCCATCTTATGCACGAGCGTGACACACGCACCGACCATCCATTCCACGACCAGATTAATCTGAATATGCTGACGCTGCTATGCTTTGAGCTGGCAGGCATATATGCACACGACATACCCGTCAAGCGTGAGCCCTGCTCTCGTCAGGATATACTCTTCCGCCGCTTCTTGTCATTGCTGGCTACCGACATTACAACCTCACGTGAGGTGCAGTACTACGCCGACAAGTTGTGCATTACGCCCAAATACCTCACAATCGTCACCCGCCAGATTTCGGGCAAGAGTGCCACGGAGTGGATTACACGCTCGGTGATTCTCAACGCCAAGGCGCTGCTCTCGTCAACGCAGCTTACAATACAGCAGGTGTCGAACAGATTGAATTTCCCGAATCCCTCTTTCTTCGGTCAATACTTCTTGCGTCACACAGGTATGACACCCAAGGAGTTCCGCCGTTCAAAGATGTAAAACACCACGACGATGACTTCACTATACGACAATATAATCTTCGGTCCCGTACGCTCACGCCGCTTAGGGCTCTCGCTGGGAGTAAACCTACTGCCCATAGAGTCGAAGTTGTGTAGCTTCGATTGTATCTATTGCGAGTGCGGCTGGAATGCCGACCACCCCGGGCGCAAGCGCTTTAACTCTCGTGAGGATGTGCGCACAATGCTCCGTGAGGTGCTCACCCGTATGGTTGGCGAGGGTACACCCCCCGATGTTATCACCTTTGCTGGCAACGGAGAGCCTACGATGCACCCCGACTTTGAGGGCGTTATTGACGACACGTTAGCACTGCGTGATGAACTATGCCCTACGGCAAAAGTATCGGTGCTGAGCAACGCTACGCAGATTCACCGTGAGGATGTACGACGTGCTTTGCTTCGTGTGGATAACAACATTCTGAAGCTCGACTCGGCTTTTGACTCAACCGTTGAGCTTGTAAACAAACCACAGGGTGCCTACACCGTAGCAGGAACGGTAGAGTTATTGAAGCTCTTTGAGGGCAATCTTATCGTGCAGACAATGTTTTTGCGAGGAGAGTACTTAGGTCACCACATAGACAACACTACCGAGGAGGAGGTGAGCGCTTGGCTGGAGCTTATAAAGGATATTTCGCCCAAGAGGGTGATGGTCTATTCGCTCGACCGTGACACACCGTGCCAGACGCTGGAGAAGGTGAGCCGTGAGGAGCTTATGCAGATTGCCGAGCGAGTGCAGGCGTTGGGTATTGAGTGCTCGGTGGCATAGGCAAGTGATAAACGATAAAAAACGATTGAATGGAACATATAGAATACAACCTACTCTACAAGGTCAACTCCCCTGCCGACCTGAAGCAGCTCTCAATCGAGCAGCTGCCACAGTATTGCCGTGAGTTGCGCCAATTCATCATCGAGGAGTGTTCGAAAAACCCTGGTCACCTGGCATCGAGCCTCGGCACGATAGAGCTCACGGTGGCAGTACACTATGTGTATGACACTCCGAAGGATAAGTTGGTGTGGGATGTAGGTCATCAGGCTTATGCTCACAAGATAATCACGGGTCGCCGAGATGCATTCCCAACAAATCGAAAGATGGGTGGCATCAGTGGCTTCCCACGTATGGCAGAGAGCGAGTACGACTCATTTGGCGTGGGTCACTCTTCGACCTCTATATCTGCCGCATACGGATTGGCAAAGGCTGCCGAGCTTCAGGGCGAGGATAACCACGTTGTGGCAGTCATTGGTGACGGTGCTATGACGGGTGGCCTGGCATTTGAGGGTCTGAACAACGCAGGCGAGAAGAAGAAGGGTAAGTTGCTGGTAATCTTCAACGACAACGAGATGGCTATCGACCAGGCTACGGGTGCTCTGGATGGTTATCTGGCTCGTATGTCATCATCGCCTTTGTACAACAACTTTAAGCGTGGCTTGTGGAGAATACTTGCGCACATCCCGCCCGTACTGCGCTTCTGCCAGAAGGCCGGTAATGCAGTAAAGCAGGGTCTTCTGCAAAACAGCAATCTCTTTGAGAGCCTTAATTTCAGATACTTCGGGCAGTTGGATGGTCACGACGTCAAGGAGCTGGTGCGTATGATTTCGGCTCTGAAAGATATTGACGAGCCTAAGATTTTGCACGTCATAACAACCAAGGGC
>JAFNUH010000063.1 GCA_017384185.1 Alistipes sp. | reverse complement strand
GGTATATGCCGAGTCGCCCACAAATCAGGTCTTCATCGCACTCATCGCAGAGCAGGAGGCGCACCTTCGCACGCTCACTACCTTCTCGGAGTGGGAGCGCACCTCGGATGGTCGTCTTGTTGTTCGCCTTGCCACATCGTGGGCAACACGCTCAGAGGATGTAGATGCCGTGATAGAGGCGTTATAAGAATTAATATAACACCCACAAAAAAGGTTGCCCGCTTGGACAACCTTTTTTATTTTTCAAAAATCCGAGAAATTGTATAACAAGAGCTATTTCTTTATACTTGCGAGCCACTCTAACATCGTCTCCTGCCAGATGGCTTTATACTTGAACGAATCACGAAAACCCCAGCCGTGACCTCCCGAGGGGAGAATGTTAATCGAGGCGGGGATACCCAACTCACGCAGGGCGTTGTAGAACTTCGTTGAGTTGATAGGGGGCACTGTCGCATCGTCACTCGAGAGAATCAGTAGCGTCTGCGGCGCATCCTTGCCTGCCACCAACTCGGGAGACCATCTGTCGGTCAGCTCCTGTGTGCGCTCTTTGCCCAAGAGATAGTCGTACGAGCCCTTATGTGTCTGCAACGGATGACCCGTAATCACGGGGTAGAACAACACGGCGAAGTCGGGACGCAACGCTGCACGTGCCGATGTGTCGCCATTAGCCTTCAGTGAGCCTACGGCTGTCGATGCCGCCAGGTGACCACCCGCCGAGAAGCCCATAATACCCAGCTGCTTGATTGCCGCCTTACCACGATACTCCTCCTTCATATAGCGCAACGCCTCGGCAGCATCCTCCATCGGCACCTGCGGGGTGTTGTTGGGCAGACGGTACTTCAGCACGGCTGTTGTGATGCCATTCTCTGCCATCCACTTAGCATACTGATGACCCTCGTGACCCATAGCCAAGAGGCGATAACCACCACCCGGGCATATCACCACCGCCTGACCCGTAGCCTTTGCGGGCTCTGCCTCGTAGATATATAGCTCGGCAACGTTGGTGTTAGAGATACGCTCCTGACCCTCATCCTTATCCTCGCCCGTGAGGCGGTTTGAGTGGGGTGCTGTGGCGTTGTCCCACAACTTAATTGTCAAATCCTGTGCCTGTGAGTTCATAATAAAGAGCGATGCAACTATCGCCAAAAGTGCATTAAGTTTCATAATTTTCGACCTTTACGTTCTACTCCATCTTCAAGCGACCCTTGACATACTCGCCAATGCGCTCCACGAAGTTGTAGCTACCCGTGCCGGGTGCCGCATTGCGCTGGAAGCAGTGGGGACGCAGAGCCAAGGTGTGCAACTCGCACTGGATACCCATCGCACGCATCTTCTCCCACACCTTCACCGAGTTCATCGCAGCCCAGCCGTCAGCGTCGCCGTGTACCAGATACATCGGAGCCGTGTCGAGGTCGAAGCTGAACTCAGGAACGAGCACTGCGCTGTCGGCATTGCCGCCCGTTGTGTTATTCTTGTCAGCACCATCTGTGAGGGCGTATGCGGGGTAGATACCCACGCCCCACTGAACGTTGCAGGGCAACTTATCCACCTCGTCAATGGGGAGGTATGCCTGGTGGCGTGAGCTTGTCACACCCATCAGCGTGAGGTGACCACCTGCCGAGCTACCCATAATACCAATGTTGTTGGGGTCAAGACCGTAGCCCTCAGCCTGACTACGCACCAGACGCACGGTGCGCTGCAAATCCTGCCAAGCCGTAGTGTGCTTCGCCAAGCCACTCTCCTTCGATGGGCGGGGTGTGCGGTACTTGAGCGTCACGACCGTGATACCCAACTCGTTGAGGTGACGACGTATGGGTGCAACCTCAAAACCATCGGGGTCGTTACCCGTGTAGCTGCCGCCCGAGTAGATAATCTGAATACCCTTCGACTTGAGATTCTTAGGCATATGCCACTCGATGTAGGGCTTGCACTGATGCTCCTGGAACGAGGGTGTCTTGCCCTCGGGCCATACATCCTGCAAAATCTTGTCGGCACGGGCATCGTCGCTGGCGTAGCGCTCCATCAGCACCTCCTCCTTGCCTAACTCGCCCATAAAGCCCATCTGACGCATAAACTCAATAGTGCGCTCGAAGCCAAATGCACCGTGACCCTTGTCGGGGTAGAGGTGCAACTCGGCAGGCACCTTCATCTCACGCAACTTACGATATACGAGTGTCGAGCCGTTGGGTGTGTAGGGGTCCTTGCCACCGTGCTGGAGCGTCATCGGGCAGGTCTTAGCGTCAAACTTGAAGACGTCGGAAATCTTCACGTCAATACCATAACCATCTCGTGTTGCACGTGTGCCTGTCTCGCCGTCGGTTGTGACGTATGCGGGGGCGTTTACCACAGCCCAGTTGATGTGGCAGGGAACGTCGTCCAGCTTATCCACCTTCTCGTAGGCAGCCGTCTGCGAGCTTGTTGCGAGCAGGAGTGCCAGGTGCGAGCCTGCCGACATAGAGATTACGCCAATCTTCTCGGGGTCGTAGCCACGCTTTGCAGCCTCATTACGCACCATACGCACAGCACGCTGACCATCCTCCCACGCCGTCTGATAGATAGGCAGACCGACGGGGCGGGGTGTACGATAGACAAAGTTTACGGTCTGGAAGCCGAGCTTTGTAAGCTCCTCACGCCACATCTTGATAAGACCTACGTCGCAGCAGTTCTGATAGCTGCCGCCCGAGATGAGAATCATACAAGCGTCGTTATCGACCGCCGCCGCAGGCTTCTCGCCCCACTCGAGGTAGGCTGTGCGATGCTTGTCGGCGTTGAAACCCTCCTTGCCTGTCTCGTCAGTCATAGCCGCAATCTGATGGCTCTGCGCATTGGGCATCTTGCCCTTGGGCCATACGGGAACACGCTCCAGCGCACTTGCGCTAAGCAGGCTGAAAATGCTAAGTAGCAGGATTATCCACTTTGTCTTCATAGTTATGGTTGTTTAGGTTGAATAACACCACACCGAAGGGTCGCAATGACCCATCGGTATGACGAAATGTTTTACATTACAATGTTAATGATTTTGCCCTTCACGACAATAATCTTCTTGGGAGCCTTGCCCTCAAGCCACTTCTGTGCGCCCTCGGTTGTGACGATGTCTGCCTGAATCTCCGCAGGACCCATATCTAAAGCGTAAGTCTGCTTGAAACGCAACTTGCCGTTCACCATCACGGGGTACTCGAACGAGCTCTCCACGAGGTGCTTCTCGTCGAAGGTCGGGTATGCCGCATCGAAGATTGTCTCGGCGTGACCCATAGCCTCCCACAACTCCTCGGCGATGTGCGGTGCGAAGGGGGCGATAAGGATTGTCAGCGGCTCCAAAATCTCACGCTTGTGGCAAGCGCCCAACTCATTGAGGCAAATCATAAAGGCTGAAACTGAGGTGTTGAACGAAAAGTTCTCAATATCCTCACGAATCTTCTTGATTGTCTTGTGCAGGGTCTTCAACTCGGCAGGTGTTGCAGCCTCGTCGGTAAGAGCAAATGCGCCCTCACGGTCGAAGAACAAGCGCCAGAACTTACGCAAGAACTTGTGAACACCGTCGATACCGTTTGTATCCCAGGGCTTCGACTGCTCCAACGGACCGAGGAACATCTCGTACATACGCAATGTGTCGGCACCGTAGTTCTCGACGATGTGGTCGGGGTTTACGACGTTGAACATCGACTTCGACATCTTCTCGATAGCCCAGCCGCAGACATACTTGCCATCCTCAAGGATAAACTCTGCATCCTTGAACTCGGGACGCCAAGCACGGAATGCCTCAAGGTCGAGCTGGTCGTTCTTGACGATGTTTACATCGACGTGAATCTCCTGTGTCTCGTAGTCGCCCTTCAAGCCGAGCGATACGAACTTATTTGTACCTACGACACGATATACGAAGTTCGAGCGACCCTGAATCATACCCTGGTTAACCAGCTTCTTGAAGGGCTCCGACTCGCATACATAACCCAAGTCGTAGAGGAACATATTCCAGAAACGTGAGTACATCAAGTGACCCGTTGCGTGCTCGATACCGCCCACATAGAGGTCAACGTTACGCCAGTAGTCGTTCGCCTCCTTCGATACCAGAGCCTCCGAGTTGCGGGGATCCATATATCGCAAGAAGTAAGCCGATGAGCCGGCGAAGCCCGGCATTGTCGAGAGCTCCAACGGGCAGCCGTCGAATGTCCACTCCGCAACACGTGCCAAGGGAGGCTCGCCCTGCTCTGTGGGACCGAAGTTTTCGATGGGAGGAAGCTCCAACGGCAACTTATCCTCGGGCAGCGGGTATGCTGTCTCGCCCTTGTAATATACGGGGAAGGGCTCGCCCCAATAACGCTGACGTGAGAAGATAGCGTCACGCAGACGGTAGTTGATGAGCTTCTTACCCAAGCCACGCTTCTCCACCTCGTCGAACATTGCGGGGATAGCTTCCGTAACGTCCATACCTGTCAGGAAGCCTGAGTTAATCATCTTACCCGCCTTAGCGTCGTATGACTCCACCTCGATGTTACCGCCCTCTACTACGGGGATAATCTCCAAACCGAAGTGACGTGCGAAGGCGTAGTCTCGTGAGTCGTGCGCCGGCACTGCCATAATAGCACCTGTACCGTAGCCCGCCAATACATAATCCGAAATATAGATAGGAATAGCGTTGCCTGTGAAGGGGTTGATGGCGTACGAGCCCGTAGCAACACCGCTCACACGGCGTGTCTCGGCGATACGCTCACGCTCCGAACGCTTCTTAGTCTCGGCGATGTAAGCCTCCACCGCCTCCTTGTTCTCGGCTGTGGTAAGCTCCTCCACCCACTCGTGCTCGGGGGCGATAACCATAAACGTTACACCAAAGATTGTATCGGGACGAGTTGTGAAAATCTCCAGCTTGCGCTCCGAGTCCTTCACGTCGAAGAATACCTGCGCACCTACCGAGCGACCAATCCAGTTACGCTGAATCTCCTTCAACGAGTCGCTCCACTCCAGAGTCTCCAAGCCGTCCAACATACGCTGTGCGTAGGCTGTAACACGCAGTGACCACTGCTTCATACGCTTCTGCTCCACGGGGAAGCCACCACGTACCGACAAGCCATCCTTCACCTCGTCGTTAGCTAATACGGTACCCAGCTGCGGACACCAGTTCACCATCGTGTCGGCACGATATGCCAGGCGGTAGTTCTGCAATACCTGCTCACGCTCCTCCTCCGAGTAGGCGTTCCACTGCTCGGCAGTAAACGACATAGGCACGGTGCAAGCGGCGTTCAGACCCTCCGAGCCACACTGAGCAAACTTCTCAACCAGCTCCTTGATGGGGAGTGCCTTCTGTGCGTCGTTGCAGTAGTAGTGGTCGTACATCTTCAGGAATGCCCACTGTGTCCACTTGTAGTACTCGGGCTCGCAGGTGCGTACCTCACGGTCCCAGTCGTAGCAGAAACCAATCTTATCCATCTGCTCACGGTAGCGGTTGATGTTCTGCTCGGTGGTTACGGCGGGGTGCTGACCTGTCTGAATAGCATACTGCTCGGCGGGCAGACCAAATGCGTCATAACCCATCGGGTGCAATACATTGAAACCGCACAGACGCTTGTAGCGTGAATAGATATCCGATGCGATGTAACCCAGCGGGTGTCCTACGTGCAGACCCGCACCCGAGGGGTAGGGGAACATATCCAAAACGTAGAACTTGGGACGTGAGGGATCAACCTCCACGTGATAGGTCTTGCGACTGTTCCAGAGCTCTTGCCATTTGCTCTCAATCGACTTGAAATTGTACTCCATAGTTGTATCTGTTTTTTGTTTTTGTTCGTCTGTTTTCGACTATTTTGCCTGCTCGTAGCACCTCGCCACCGAGTGGGCAACCTCTAACCGACAAAGATAGGAAAAAAAGATGAAAGATAAAAGAGCAAAGATGAAAGATAAGAGAGCAAAGAGCAACCGACGCCAAACCGAGGGCAGAGGGTGCTTGCACACTTTGCCGAGGTGCGAAGGAGGAAAAGCCTGCGAAGCAGGGTTAAAGATAAAAGATGAAAGAGGGAATAAAATCTCCTTACACAACAAAAAAAAGGTGTCCACGAAGGACACCTTTTCTCTTTATATGCAGAACGCCTTACGAACGTACCTGAGCACCTGCCTTTGCCTCGAGCTGACGCTGGAGGTTTGCCATAGTCTTCTCGATAGTCTTCTCGTTAAGGGTCTGATTCTTATCCTCAAGAGTGAAGCCCAAGGCGTATGACTTCTTGCCCTCGGGAAACTTGTCACCCTCATATACGTCGAACAGAGTCACTCGCTTCAAGAGCTTCTTCTCGGTAGCGAATGCGATGTTACGCAACTCCGAGAACGATACACCCTTGTCAACCAGC
>JAFNUH010000062.1 GCA_017384185.1 Alistipes sp. | reverse complement strand
AGCGTGTCCACTCGAACTCTGTGGGAGGGACACCCAAGCACTCAACCAAGATACGATAAACCTCGCTGAGCATAGCCTCCTTACGTGCCTGAGCCTGTGCGGGCTTCAACTCACGCAACTCCAAAGCATACTCACGAAGTTTCCACTTCAAAATCATAGCCATATTGCTGGTATTGTTGCTCTGGAAAGTCTCGGGCATAGCCGACTTAGGCACAACGCCATACTTCATAATAAGATTTGACACGCCGGTAAACTGACCACCATCGCCAATAGGATTCTTCATCAACCAATCAACCTTGCGGTCATCCATCGGAAGGTCACGAGTGTCGATAATTGCCTGCAGGAAGAGGTTTGACTTCTCCAACAAATCGTAGAACGAGTTATAGTTCTGCGAGAACTCGAAGCCAGGCAAATTGTGCTTGTCAATCATCTTGGCACGCAAGACATTAAGACCTGTAAACAACCAGCAACGACCCGATGATTTCTGGTCGGTAATACCCTGAGTCTTTACTCGATGAGAGAAGTAAGTATCAATCATCGCAAGATTCTCCGAATTGATAGCGAGCGTTGCAATAGAGGTCGATGCAAGCGCATTCTTTACCGCCTTCTGCTCAGCCGAGCCTGTATAGCTCTTGCTGATGCGTGACAACATCTCTGCCGAGATGCCGCCATCCTTTGTCTGTGCCGAAGCTGTGAGCGCACCTGCCACGAGCAGAGCTGCGCAAATAAAGAGTTTCTTCATACTATTTAGGTTAAAATTATTTTCCACAGCGAAGATAATAATATTTTTCTAATTATCTTTGTTTCGGGCTTTTGAGAAGAAGTCAAAAACCAAAATTTTACTCAAAACAGAAACAAATGCAGGCGTTAGAGATATTGGGCACCATAGTCGGGCTCGCATACCTGTGGCTGGAGTATCGTGCAAGCATATATCTGTGGATAGCGAGCATCATTATGCCCGCCATATATCTCTTTGTCTATTACAACGCAGGACTTTATGCCGACTTTGGAATAAATATCTACTACTTGGTGATTGCCATTTACGGCTGGGCTGCGTGGAAGTATGGTTTTAGGCTCTTCGGCAGCAATGACAAGCTAAAAAGCGAGGAGTTACCAATAAGTCACACGCCAACAAAAATATGGCTAAAAATCGCCACGATTTACGCCATCCTACAACTCGTAATAGCGTGGATTTTAATCCGTTTCACCGACAGCAGTGTTCCCTGGGCAGACGCTTTCACCACGGCTCTAAGCATCATAGCTATGTGGATGTTGGCAAGGAAATATATCGAGCAATGGTGGGTATGGTTTGTGGTCGATGTCACCAGCGCTGCGTTATACATATACAAAGATTTATACTTCACGGCGGCACTATATGCACTCTACGCCCTGATAGTATTCTTCGGTTACCGTAAGTGGAAACAGTTAATGATTGCAGAGAATGAGAGATAAGATAGAGGCTGTAATTTTAGCAAATGGTGAATACCCCACCGCCCCCACGCCGTTGCAGATTCTTCACAAAGCACCCTACGTGGTATGTTGCGATGGTGGTGCTGACCACTATATTGAATTGGGGCATACGCCCGATGTCATCATTGGTGATGGCGACTCGCTGAGTGAGCCTAATCGCCTGCGCTATGCCGACATCATCCACTACAACCCCGACCAGGAGACAAACGACCAGACTAAGGCGGTGCAATATCTCTTGGCAAAGGGGGTAAAAAACATCGCTATTGTGGGCGCCACGGGTAAGTGCGAAGACCACACCATCGGAAATATCGCACTCCTTGCGGAGTATATGCGAATGGGCGTAAACGTGCGTAGCTACACCGACTACGGAGTATTTATTCCGTGCCGTGGAACGCAAAGCTTCAAGAGCCACGCAGGACAAAAAGTATCCATCTTTAATATTTCGGCTAAAAACTTGAGTAGCACGGGGTTAGAATACACAATCTACGATTTCACCGCTTGGTGGCAGGGAACGTTAAATCGCTGCACGGGCGATGAGTTTACGATTCACGCCAAGGGCGAGTATATCCTCTTTATCAACTATTTACAATAGCTTTTCGTACGCCAAACGACGGCTCTCGATTACCACGTCGCCACAATATGAGTAGCCAAGACGACTGATTAGCCCCTGCATAATCTTATTGTCGGGGTGGGTATCTATGCGTATGCTCTTCACTCGCTCCGAAGCCATAGCCTCCGCCGCAAGCATAAAGTGTTTAGAGAATCCCATACCTACAAATATCTCATTTGCACATAGACGATGCACGCAGGCATACTCGCCCTCGGTGAGCCACTCGCCACCCGTAAGGTCATTGTATGCAGGCTCGCCCGAGAATATCACAGCACCATATACAAGGATGGTATCTCCCTCGCACAACACCATACCAACACCCTCTGTAATATCCTTCTCTATGCTTGAACGGTTGGGATAACCCCTCTGCCACTGGTCAATGCCTGCCGCACCTAAGCGGGCACTTGCCGCACGGATAATCTGCTCGATAGCAGTAATATCTTGTTCTGTCGCTTTACGAAAAATCATATCTCAAATTGTTTTTGCAAATATACGAAAAGAATTATTCGCAGAGCTATTACACTACGACAAAAAAAGAGGAGTGAACCATTGTTCCCTCCTCCTTTTGGTTGAGCTACCGAGATTCGAACTCAGAATAACAGAACCAAAATCTGCTGTGTTACCGTTACACCATAGCTCAATCGTTGCTCGTAAGCGGTCACAAAAGTAATGCAAAAAAATCAATCGGCAAAATTTACCCCGATTTATTCGCAAAAAATTCCCATATAAAGCTCTTAACACACTATATCTTCGACAATAAGCGTGTTACAGAAAAGAGGTACGCTATTTCGGCAGACTACAATTTGCTTAAAAAGCGCTCTCTATCAACCACGAAACGTGTATGTACGCCCTCGCCTATGACCCCCTTCTCATCCCACGCCTTTACGGCAAAGGTGAGCTTGCGACCCTCCACCTCGGTAAGCTCTGCCGAAGCTGTAATGGTTGCACCAATAGGCGAAGCCTTTATGTGTGAGGTATTTATCTGCGTACCCACCGTAGCCGACCCTTCGGGCAAAGCTGAGGCTACCGCCATCATTGCCGCATTCTCCATCAAAGCCACCATCGAAGGTGTTGCAAAGACATCCATATCGCCCGACCCCATCGTCTTGGCACTATTGGCAGAGGTTACCTCTACCACGCTCTCATATTTTAATCCAATCTCTAACATATATTCTATTCTATTGTTAACTCCAAAATTCCTACCGTAGCATCCGCCTTAGGTTTCATCTTCAGACGCAACATATCAGTCTTGACAGGTGCTGCAGGGTGTACCATATTATATTTGTCGCCCTCGACACCAAAATGGTCAGTAACGTAGGGTTTATACTCTACCCACTTGCCGTCACTCATATAGTCGATACTCCACGCCACGGGAAGCTGCACACCACCCTTATCGTCATACCAATATACCGACACAGCCTCAACATCCTGCTCACTCTTGAGCTTTATCTCTAACCACTGCTCCTTGCCCTTTTGTGACCAGCTTGTCCAGCGGGAAATTGATGTATCGTGTGAGGTTTTTGGCTGCTTACCATCGGCAACAGCATATACATCGTCGCTATTGTTAGTATGTGACGCCTTTACTTCTGCAATATTTCCCACCGTCATAACCATACCGTTACGAGCCGTCTCAGCATCACGAGCGAACCATACGTTCATAGCCATATTATCGCCACGATTGTTCCACGCATAGTATGGGATAAGGGTAAGGTCTGCCTCACTCTCGCCATCCACCGATGCTGACGAAGCAACAAGGTTAATCGTAGGAATAGCCGCCAAAACACCCGAGGTGAACTCATCGACACTGCTACTGCTCTGAGTCTCGATCTTAACAAAATATGAAGATACATTATACTCATTATCAGGCTCCTCGGCGCAATATACCAATGGTCCACGGGTCACGCAGACTCTATTGCGGTCAGCCTCAACTCTCTCATCTGCAACAGAGAAGCGCACAGGCATAGGCAACTCCAGCTCTACAACATCGCCAGCACTCCACGCTCGGCGCACGGGAAGAAAGCCATCCACCACCTCGCTACGCACCTTGCGACCATTAACTCTTACCACAGCCGCTGCAGCCTCCGAGTCGTCGAAATGATAGAGCTCGCCCGGCACAAACTGCTCGCCACACCACGTAGGCACACGGAGCCAAAGCGTAAACTCCTCACCATCCGCCTTAGGCGTAACCTCAATTGTGATATTTCCATCGAATGGGTACTGCGTATGTTGGCTCAACACCACATTGCCACCAGCCATAGGAACCTCAACCTCGCTACCCATATAAAATCCGCAATAGACGTTATCCTCGGCATAAGAGTACGCCATACCCGACACCTGCGGGATGAGTCGTGCCAAGTTCGAAGGGCAACAAGCCGTACCAAACCAGGGAGCACGACCTGCCGTGCCGTGATTAAACGCCTTGCGACCATCAGCCTCCAATGGATTGACATAAAAGAAGCGATTACCTGCAAGATTAACACCTGCCAATACATTATTATACAACGCCACCTCGGCAACATCGACATACTTCGCATCGCCCGACATCAGGAACATACGATAGTTGAAGAACACATTTCCTACGGCAGCGCAGGTCTCGTTATAGGTATCTTTATTGGGCAACACATAGTCGGGACCAAAGCCCTCGATACCCGGCACAGCACCAAGACCTCCCGTGATGTGCATCTTTCTATCTACGATGTCGTGCCAGATGGCATCCAATGCAGGCTCAAGCGTAGTATCGCCCGTCATTGCCGCCACATCCGCCATACCTGAATAGAGGTAAGTAGCTCGCACAGCGTGACCGATGGCGTAACGCTGCTCACGCACGGGTTTATATTGCTGGGCGTAGTCGTAACTCAATAGACCTGTTCCTTTGGGGATATATGTAACTCCACGAATATCAATAAATTTCTTCGCCATATCGAGATATAGCTTCTCGCCCGTTGCCTGATACAACTTAACCAGCGCCAACTCAATCTCCTCGTGACCGGGAGCCTGCATAACGGGTTTGCCATCGTTATAATTTGGGTCACCCTCGAAGAATACTTTATTTATATGGCGTGCGTTCTTCTCCGCAACATCCAGCCACTTACGCTTGCCCGTAGCACGAAAGTATGCCACAGCACCCTCGTACATATGCCCCATATTATAGAGCTCGTGGCTATGGTCAACATACGAGTAAGGACGCTCGCCCGCATTGTTTCTCGGATTGCGCAGATGCTTCGGCAAGATATGATGCTCATAGAGATAGCCATCGGGGGCTTGCGCCGCTGCGATGACATCGATAATCTCATCCATCTGTCGCTCCAGCTCCTCGTCCTTCTCCAATGTAAGCAGATAGGCAGCACCCTCCATAACCTTGAACAAATCCGACGCAACATAATAAGGACCAACGAACTGCTCGGTCACCCTCTCGCCACGCAGATATGCTCCAACACGACGCAGATTCTCCACCGCCGACTCGGTCTTCTCGAGCGAGAAAGGAACAAGCGTCTGCTTCTGAGTATTAAGGCGAGGAAGCCAAAAATCATCCTGCAGAGTAACCTTATCAAACGAGATTTGGGTCAATGCTCCATCATAGGGCGTAACCTCGGTCTGTGTGCCACACGATACCATCAAGGCAAGCAGACCCGCTGAAAATAGATTGCGAATATTCATATTTGAAACGATTTTCCTGTTACACAAAGATAATATTTTATAATCGTTTTAACCATTTATTACCTAAAAATCGTTAACTTTGGAGATATAAATATTTTTGTATGGAGATTCGAGATTTGCAACAACGTGTTGATGAGTGGATAAAGAGCTATGGTGTGCGATACTTCAGCGAGCTGACAAATATGGCTATCCTCACCGAGGAGGTGGGTGAATTGGCACGTGTGATGGCACGTCGCTATGGCGACCAATCTTTCAAGGCTGGCGAGAAGGATAACCTTGAGGATGAGATGGCTGATATTTTGTGGGTGCTGACCTGCCTTGCCAACCAGACGGGTGTCGATTTGGAGCAGGCTATGGAGCGCAATTTCAGGAAAAAGACCGAGCGTGACAGCGAGCGTCACAAACTTAATCCAAAACTTTAACTAACCATCCGTAACAAACTAAACAGCAATATGAAAAGATTTTTAATTATTCTTGGCATTTTACTCTGTGCTACTACCGTAATGGCACAAAATTTCCGTCAGAACATCGTTGTATCACATCGTGGTGCGTGGAAGAATACGGGACATCCTCAGAACTCGCTGGCATCGTTCCGTGCGGCAGCCGATATGGGTTGTCACGGCTCGGAGTGCGACGTGCATCTTACGGTGGACGACTCTCTCGTTGTAATTCACGACCCTTCGTATAAAGGTATGGAGATTCAGTTTACTAAGTATGCCGACCTCATTAAATATCCACTCAAAAATGGCGAAAAAATTCCCACTTTGCGTGAGTATATTGCCTTCGTAAAGAAGCAGGCGGGCACAAAACTTATAATCGACGTGAAGAACATCGGCACAGATGAGCACGCCGTGGCTATCGGTGTGGCTACGGCAAAGCTGGTCAAGGAGATGGAGGCTGAGCCGTGGGTTGAGTATCTGGTTGCGCACCTGCCGACCTATGAGGCTATGCGAAAGATTACCTCGCTGCCGATTGCATACCTGGGTCGCTGGAAGGATGAGCTTCCGCAGATGCATCCCGACACTGTTATGCAGCGTGGCATAAAGGCGGTTGATTATCAGGATATT
>JAFNUH010000061.1 GCA_017384185.1 Alistipes sp. | reverse complement strand
CTCACAGTATTGGGCAAGGCGTTGCCAACGGATAAGGATTACAACCGCATCGACCTCACAAAATATGCTGTTCCCGGCGACTGCGAAGCATATATCGGTTACTCGACGGGCTGGCACATCGTCTTCACAACCGACAGCAAGACCATCGCCGCACGCTGGACAACATCTGACCGCATACCCGGTACAAATATGACACCCAACACGCAGAAGGGTCTTGACCTATATATTATGCGCAATGGCGAGTGGGTATTCGCTGGCGTGGGTGCGCCGAAGATTTCTGGCACACGTGATACGCACGAGCATACAATCGTCACAAATATGGCGGAGGGCGAGAAGTTATGTCTGTTGTATCTCCCCATCTTCGATAGCGTCGAGAAGTTGGAGATTGGCGTTGAGCAGGGCAGCAACATCACTGCTACGGAGAATCCATTCCGCCACAAGATTGTCGTACACGGCTCAAGCATTACGCACGGAGCATCGTCGTCACGTGCTGGTATGACCTACCCCGCTATATTTAGCCGCCGTACAGGTCTATATACCTGCAACTTAGGTTATAGCGGACGCTGTAAGCTACAGCCCGAATTTGCGACATTTCTGGCTGAGGTTGCCGATGCCGATGCATTTGTTTTCGATACATTCTCTAACCCCAGCGCCGAAGTAATCGTGGAGAATTTCGACCGCTTTGTAGATATTATCCGTGAGAAGCACCCCACAACACCGCTTATCTTTACGCAGACCATTCGCCGTGACACACGCAACTTCAACCTCAAGACAGAGGATTTCGAGGCGAAGAAACAGGCTGCCGCAGAGCGTGTTGTACGTGAGCGTATGAAGCGTGACAAGCACATCTACTTCCTCGACTCAGAGCAGTGGCTGGGCGATGATAATCTTGCTACCTCGGACGGCATACACCCCACAGACCTCGGCTTTATGCGAATGTTGGACCATATGGAGCCGGCAATCCAGAAGATTCTTAAGAAGTACGGAATAAAGTAAAATAAAAAAACCTGCCGCTAAGGCAGGTTTTTTTCTACTTAAATAACGAGTAGGCTATACCCATCTCCAAGCCTCTTAGTTCGGCAAGCCCTCGCATACGTCCATAGCACGAATAGCCGGGGTTTGATTTGCGATTCAGGTCGTCACACATCTGATGACCGTGGTCGGGACGCATCGGGATGCTACGACCCTGCTGTTGCTGAATCTCAAGCAGAGCCTTCATAACCTCATACATCGGCACATCGCCCTCCAAGTGATTATCCTCCTGGAAGTTACCCTCCTCGTCACGTCGTGTCGAGCGCAGGTGAACAAAGCCCACCCTATCGCCAAACTCACGCATCATTGCGGGCAGGTCATTATCGCCTCTAACGCCAAACGAACCCGTGCAGAGGCACAAGCCATTCGAGCGGTTAGGCACAGCCTCAATCAAACGACGGAAATCATCCGCAGTGGAGAGAATACGTGGCAGACCCAAGATAGGATATGGCGGGTCGTCGGGGTGGATGACCATCTCCGAGCCACACTCATCAGCCACGGGGCACACCTCCTGTAAGAAGTAAATAAGATTCTCACGCAGGCGCTCGGCATCAATATCTTCGTAGCGATCCAGAGCCTGCTGGAACTGCTCGACAGTGAAGCTCTCCTCCGAGCCAGGCAAGCCTGCTATCATATTGCGTGTCAGGCGCTCACGCTCCTCATCGCTCATCTCGTCAAAACGAGCCTTCGCCTTTGCCTTATCCTCGTCAGAATACTCCGCTTCAGCCGCAGGACGGCGCAGGATATAGAGGTCGAAAGCCATAAATGCAGCACGCTCAAAGCGCAAAGCTCGTGAGCCATCCTCCACCTCATACGAAAGGTCGGTGCGAGTCCAATCCAACACGGGCATAAAGTTGTATGTGATGCAGT
>JAFNUH010000060.1 GCA_017384185.1 Alistipes sp. | reverse complement strand
GAAAATATATTCCACAGAAAAAAGGTTAAAAGGTTAAAGATATGAGAATTGCAATCGTTGGCGCAAGTGGCGCTGTGGGTCAAGAGTTTCTGACCATTTTGAATGAGAGAGTAGATTTCCCCATCGATGAACTGCTGCTGTTCGGCTCGGCACGTAGTGCAGGAACAAAGTATATGTTCCGTGGCAAGGAGATAGAGGTGAAGCTGTTGCAGCACAACGACGACTTCAAGGGTGTTGATATCGCCCTCACATCGGCTGGCGGCTCTACATCGGTGGAGTTTGCCGAGACCATCACCAAGCACGGCACATTGATGATTGATAACTCGTCAGCTTTCCGTATGGATGCCGACGTGCCTCTGGTTGTGCCCGAGGTGAATGCCGAGGATGCGCTCAACGCCCCCCGCAACATCATCGCCAACCCCAACTGTACAACTATTCAGATGGTTGTGGCGCTGAACGCCATCGAGAAGGTGTCGCACATCGAGAAGGTACACGTTGCTACATACCAGTCGGCAAGTGGTGGCGGTGCGCAGGCTATGGCAGAGTTGAAGCACCAGTATGAGGAGATTGTCGCAGGCGAGGAGCCTACCGTAAATAAGTTTGCTTATCAGTTGGCATACAACGTAATACCCCACATCGACGTCTTCACCGACAACGACTACACCAAGGAGGAGATGAAGATGTTTAACGAGACACGCAAGATTATGCACTCAGACATCAAGGTGTCGGCAACGTGCGTGCGTGTGCCCGTTATGCGTGCCCACTCGGAGAGCATCTGGCTCCAGACCGAGCGTAAGGTGACGGCTGCGGAGGCTCGTGAGGCATTTGCTAAGGCTGAGGGCGTAGTGTTGATGGACGAGCCCAAGGAGAAGGTATATCCTATGCCTCTGTTCATCGCAGGCAAGGACCCCGTATATGTAGGTCGTGTGCGTGAGGATTTGACCGAGGAGAATGGTCTTACATTCTGGTGCGTTGCCGACCAGATTAAGAAGGGCGCTGCGCTTAACGCCGTGCAGATTGCCGAGTGGATTATCAAGAATAAGAAGTAACGTTTTCTTGCGATAAATAGAATAGGGTGTCCGTCGGGGCACCCTATTTTGTTATTTGTGGTATAGGAATTATATACTTCTACTTATGTACTGCATATCCCTTCACCTCGATGGCTTTGGGTGTGGCGGGACAGAGATTCTCGCAGGCTCCGCAGCCGATACATAGTGCCTTCTCAATTTGAGGATACATACGTCCATCGACACCTCGCTGAAGACGGATAGCATCGGCAGGACAATGCTCGGCGCAGTTGCCGCACTCCACACCATCACGAGCCACGACACAACGCCCACGATGAAAAACTGCGTGACCCAACTGCGTCATACGCTTCTGCTCGAGCGCAAGCGGGAGGATTGCCCCCGTAGGGCAGACCTCACCACAGAGGGTACAGTCGTAAAGGCAATAACCCTTATCATATCGCATCACGGGCTGCATAACGCCCTGCAAGCCATACTCCGTAACTGCCGGCTGTAAGACGTGCGACGGGCACTTGCTCACACAGAGGTGGCACGCCGTACACTTCGAGTGGAGATTCTCCAGACTCTGCGCCCCCGGAGGTGCCACGGGACGAGGTCCACTGCCGTGACCGCCTCCCTGCATAGCTCCCTGCATCTGTTGTTTACGCTGCTGCGCCTCGGCAACGGGTATTGCGGCTATGGTAGCCATCGTAGCAAGAAACTCACGGCGAGAGTTGTCGGCAGGTTTTTCTTTAGATGTTTTGCTTCGCATCGTATAAGAGATAGCCCCTTGAGAGCAGGCATCTATACAGTCGAAACAGACAACGCAACGTGTCGGGTCGATGCGATGGTTCACAGTGTCGATACACTCCGCCTTGCACTTGCGACCACACAGACCGCAGTCAATGCACTTCGCCGTATCTATCTCAAACTTAAAGAGTGATGCACGGCTCACCTCGCCCAGCAGAGTACCCACGGGGCAGAACGAGGTGCAGTAACGGCGACCACCAATCCACGCCAAAAATCCTATTACAGCGATTGTCACCAGCGCCACGAGAGCCGAGAGCCACGACACGCTAATCACCTCACGCCCGAAGCTATCGCCAAAGAAGGCTGCCAAAAAGTTATTCACACCCTGCACCACGGGTCGCAACCCCTCGTGCATAAGGCGTCCGAAGATGCTATATGGGTCAACCAACGCCACCACAAATCCCACGCCTGCGACAACGCACACAACCGTCAGCACCAACACGCCATAGCGCAACCAAAGCGAAGGTCGGCGGTAAGAGAAGCGAGTGCGAGCTTTTTTGTCACGGTACTCTCGCACGGCATTAACGCCATCCTGCACCACACCCAGCGGGCACAACGTAGAGCAGTAGATACGACCAAAGAGCAGCGTCAGCACCAGCAACAGACACACGGTCAAAGCACTAACACTCAACACAGCAGGCACAAACTGCCAGCGTGCTAACTCGGCACCCGCACCTCGCAAAGCATCGACCGTAGCGGTACCATCACCCCAATCGACAAAGGTCAGGGCAAGCAGTGTCACGCATACGAGCGCCACCGCTATTCGCATAAGACGTAATATATTGTATCTCTTCATCTTACTTCCACTCTTGACGAACACGTTCAACCAACTCCTCAACACGCTTCAGCTCCGTGGGGATATGCAGAGCCTGCGGGCACTTGGGCGAGCATTGATTACAACCGATACAGCGCTCGGCACGCCCATCAGGTTTGACATTATTTTTATATCTGTTGAGCAACACACGTCTGCGACGCAGATACTCATCGTCGTGCGCACCGTCGGGATTGGGCAAGAGCTGGTCATCGAAACAACGGTTGTAGGTACGCAGGATTGCCGCAATATCGACCCCATAGGGGCAGGGCATACAGTAAAGACAGTCGGTGCAGTCGATGCGGGTATTGTTACGATACTGCTCGGCAGCACGGTGCAGAAGCTCTATCTGCTCGTCGGTTAGTGGCTGAAAATCGGTAAACGTATCGCAATTCTCCACCACGTGCTCCATACGAGACATACCACTCAGGACAGTCAGCACATAGGGGTACGATGCGCAGAACTTGAGCGCCCACTCGGCGGCGGTCATCGTCGGGTCGTTCTCTCGGAACATAGTGGTCACGCTCTGCGGCAGGTCGATAAGCGAGCCACCACGTATAGGCTCCATAACTATCACTGGTAACTCACGCTCTACCAGGAGGTTATATAGCTTCTCGGAGATACGTACCTCGTCACGCCAATCGAGCCAATTCATCTGTATCTGCACAAAATCCCACTCCACGGGCAGTGCCAACAGCCACTCAAAGAGTGCCAAATCGCCGTGGAACGAGAAGCCCAACTGACGGATGCGACCACGACGCTTCTCCTCCAACAGATACTCCAAAACACCCTCATTCAGGTAGAGATTCTGGAAGACATATTGGCGGCTGATGCTGTGGCATAGGTAGTAGTCGAAGTACTCCACGCCGCAACGCTGGAGCTGTGTTGAGAAGATCTCCTTCGCCTGATGCAGACTCTTTGCCTCGGGTGGCATCTTATCTGCCAAGAAGAAGCTATCACGAGGATACTGCTTCAGCACCTCGCCAACCATACCCTCCGAGTCACCTCGGTGGTACATCCACGCCGTGTCGTAGTAGTTCACGCCACGAGAATAGGCGTACTCCAACATCTCACGTGTCGGCTCACGGTCAATGCGCCCCGTGTAGCGGTCGCCACCGACGGTCGGGAAACGCATACAACCGAAGCCCAGCATCGAGACCTCGTCACCATTGCGGGGGTTGCGTTTGAGCGACACACGCCCACCATCAGCCACGATAGGCGCAGGGGCACTCTTCTCGCCTCCACCCGAGCAGGCTATGCCAAAGGCACCTGCCGCAACACCCGCAGCCATACTGCGCAGCGCCTCGGCACGTGTCATCGGGCGAGAGAGAAGGTTAAAGGACTTTTTCATACCTCCTACTTATTTTTCTTCTCGTGGTCACGCACAAAGCGCATCAACAACGGGTAGGCGGGCTCGCACATATTATGACCGTAGCCGTCTAACTCATAAATCGTTGCATCGGGGTGACCCACAAGCTGAAATACTCGCCACATATAGGCGTTCTCCTCGTAGCGACCCAGCATCTCCATCTCACGGTCGCCCGAGAGAATAAGAATAGGCGCCGAATCTGCTCGCACGTGGAACAGCGGCGAGAGCTCATCAACGATGGGTTGTGTATTGGCAATGCCACGTGAGCGACGCTCCTCGAAGTGGGTGATAGCCTGACCGCTAAAGGGGATAATACCCTTCAAGGCATTGGCATCCACGCCATAACGCTCCAGACGAGCCTTCTCCAGGCCGACCATCGTCACAAGATAACCACCCGCCGAGTGACCAGCGATGTAGATGCGCTCGCTACTTCCGCCATACTTCTCAATATTATTAAAGACCCACGCCACTGCTGCGGCGGCATCATCGACGATGTCGGTAACTCGCACCTTCGGCGAGAAGCGATAACCTACGCCAACCACAACGCAGCCATCTTTAAGTATCGCCTGCGGAATATCTCGTCGTCCTCCCGTCAAGCCGCCACCGTGAAACCACACGATAACGGGGGCATCCTTTGCGCCCTCGGGCGAGGCGATATCCACACGGCACATCTGCGAAGCATACTCATCCACCGAGTTATAGACGATGTCACGGTTATACTTATACTCCTGCGCACTGAGCGCCGTAGCCATCAGAGTGACTACCACAAGCAGAAAAAATCTCTTCATAGGGTTAGGCTTTACTTATTGTCTGCAAAAATTCTACATTATGCTCCCATACTGCCGAGGTGGCAAACCACAACTCACGTGCCTCGGTGCGGGGCGAGGGTCGCTCGCTACGGCTATCCTTCAAATACTCCTCATCTGCGGGGTGCTCCGCAGCTACAAATTCGGCAAACCACTCCTTATGGCGGGTACGCAGCGTGCGCAACGCATCACGGTCAACGCCTCCCGTGCGGCGATACTCCGCCCAGAGGTTGAGCAGGTGGTACTCGGGCGACTTGGGCGAGATGTCAAACATAGCCTCCTCCAGGCAGTCGTAATCCTCCAGCTCGATATAACAGATAGCCAGCAAGATATTTACGCTCATATGGTCCTCCTCGTCCATAGCGGCGAGATTCTCCCACAATGCAGCCGCCATCTCAACTTCGCCAACGCTCAGGTGGTCGGCAGCCGAGGCGTAAATCAGCTCCATAGCATCACGTGTAGCGCCATCAGCCCAATCGAGCATAACATCCTCGTCGGGAATAGCATCCAGCAGTCGCTGAACACCCTCAAAACGCATATCTGCCGCATCTGCCCAATTATCTTTCTCGGCAGCACGGCGCAACAAATCTCCAAAGCCTCCACCCTCGACGTGCCACAAGCCCGACGAGGTGGGGCGAACTACAATCTTTCTCATACTACTCTACTTTTACACTCTTCTGCACCTTAATCCACATAGCCGCCGTAATAACGAGCGTCACAAGCGCCGCCAAGCCGTATGCCATCGGGCTGTTAGCCATACCGATAAACTGATTCGATATGAAGACAAACGAGGTGCAGATATAAGTCATAAATACCGCTGGCGGCAGAGCCACCCATATATTACGCTTAAACTTCTTCAGATAGACAACAATAACCCACAACGTCACCACCGACATCGCCTGATTTGTCCACGCAAAGTAGCGCCACACAATATCGAAATCGACAAAGAGCAGCGTGATAGCGATAGCAAATAGGGGCAGAGCGATGGCAAAACGCTTGATGATGGAGCGCTGCTCAATCTTCAACACATCGGCAACAATAAGACGTGCCGAGCGAAAAGCGGTATCGCCCGAGGTTACAGCCGCAGAAATAACACCGAACAGGGCAACAAATCCGCCCACAACGCCGAGTGTGGTTGTTGCGATGGTGCTCACCGCCCACGAAGCATCGTTACCGTGCTCGGCAAGAGCTGCCACCAACGAGTCGGGACCGTGGAAGAATGCCATACCGATGGCTGCCCAGATAAGGGCGATGATGGACTCAGTAATCATCGAGCCGTAGAATATCATACGTCCCTCGCCCTCGTTGTTCATACAACGTGCCATAAGGGGCGACTGCGTAGCGTGGAAGCCCGATATTGCGCCACACGCCACGGTGATGAAGAGCGTGGGGATGATAGGCATAGCCTCGGCATTGGCTTGATAGTTACGTAGTGTCTCGAATGTTAGGTTGGGGATAGTGTAGTCGCCCACAAAGAGGACAACAGCCAGACCCACAGCCATAAAAATCAATGCGCCACCAAAGAGGGGGTAAATCTTGCCGATGAGTTTGTCGATGGGCAACATCGTCGCCACAAAATAATAGACCAGAATAATTGCTATCCAACCCCAATAAGGTATCACAGTCAACATATCGCCCAGAATGCTGGCGGGTGAGCGCATAAAGACCACACCGACCAGAATCAGCAACACCAACGATATGGCACGCATAAATTGCTGCATACCCTTACCCAAATAACGTCCTACAATCTCTGGAAGGCTCAATCCATCGTTGCGCAACAGAATTATACCCGAGATATAGTCGTGCATAGCACCCACGAAGATACCACCAAAGGTAATCCACAGAAATACAACAGGACCGAAGCAGGCACCCATAATAGCTCCGAAGATGGGACCTATGCCGGCAATGTTGAGTAGCTGGATAAGGAATGTACGCCAACGGGGCATAGGGATGTAGTCCACGCCATCGTACAGCGTAGCGGAGGGCACCGCAGCCTTGGTATCTATTTTACATACACGGTCGAGGTATGCTCCATAGCCGAAGTAGGCAGCAACGAGCAGTGACAAACATACGAGAAAAGTTACCATAATATATCTTTATTTATTGCCAACATCCACCCGCAAGGGGCGGGCAAATGTGGGAATTATACTTTCAATATATATGCGAAATTACGAAAAACTCCCCAAAAATCCCACATTTTCCGTAGCGAGATGGATAATCTTACGAAATAATTGCGATATTTGCACCCGAAATCAGGTCGCCCGACGACCCTCAGGCTGAATTAGCTCAGTGGTAGAGCACTTCACTCGTAATGAAGGGGTCCCGAGTTCAAGTCTCGGATTCAGCTCTGGAAAAAGAAACGGTAGCGTAATGCTACCGTTTTTCGTTTTATATTGGATTAAACTTGAACAAGGGACTCCTCAAAGTCCTCCTTTCCCAAAGGAGGATTTAGGAGGAATGTAAATATAGTCCCCACGGGATGCAGAAGCATCCCCGAGTTCAAGTCTCGGATTCAGCTCTGGAAAGGAAAACGGTAGCATTATGCTACCGTTTTTCATTTTGTATTACATCTGCTTGACCAGCCAATCCATCGCTGTGCCCTCCGAGTAGTCGTTCAGCAGAGGCACCCACGAGAAGTGGCTAATCATCTTCGGGATGCCAAACTTCAACATATAGGCATCATCGTAAATCTGAATCTTATCATCCTCAGCGCCAAGACGTTTGCGAGCCTCGAAGTAGGCGTGCGAGCTGATAACCTTGCAGGTCATATCCGAGTCGGCGTGAACGAAGAACATTGGCAGACGGCAGAACGCCTTGGTGTCAATCTGTGCGAGAGCCATATCCTCTCCATTCCACTTATAGACCTTATCCTGAAAAGCTCGCTCAAGGTCATCCACAAACTGACCATCGTAGCGCTCCTTAACCATATGTATAGGCACGATGGGGTCCATAGCGCAGCACGGTATAGCCGCCTTAAAGCGGTCGGGGAACTGCATCATAAATCGCATTGTGCAGCCGCCACCACTCGATGCACCAGCGCAGAAGAGCCTCTCGCCATCGACTATGCCCTGCTCGATAAGCGTATCAATGAATGACATCTGGAGAGCATTGTTGCGGTCAACGAGTTTGATGCGCTCGGGGTCGAGCGAGGCGCTATATGAGTAGTTGGGGTTGGCGATAGCAAACATCAGCGTAGCACACTCCACACCCTGCTCGGGCAGCGAAACCACACAACGGTTAGCCAACGCTGCCGTCATCAAATCTCGATTATACTCGCCACCACCAATCTGCCATACGAGTAGAGGCACGTTCTTAATCACGTTACCCTCAGCATCTTTTGGCAGGTGGAGGATATACTCACGAGTGATTCCAGCATAGGTAAACTCGCCCTTGATACAGTCATCAATCGTGGACGTACGACGCTCTGTTACCTGCGCCAGCGTGATGCTAAGATTTGAGTCCGCCTTGCAACGCAGCGCCCACGGCTTACTCGGCTTGCCGAAGTTACGTTTGCCGTCCAGGTTAAAGGGGTTAGCCTTGATGTGCAGGGTAGCCTTATCACGTGTCAGCACAATACCGTCATCGGCATACTCCACAAGCATATCTCCCGTTGCGGGGTCAACAAAACCGTCGGGGATATTTCCAACCAAATCGAAATCCTCAGCCGTGAGGTGCTTTATGGATTTGGGATTGCTCACCCTAATCTCGATGGCATCAATCATCACGTTATTAACGTCACCCACCCTCGTGTAGGCAACAACGCTCTCAACGGCGGCAGGCTCTCGCACCGTGTTACACGCCACCGCAGCGCAAAGTGCAACGCAAAGTGCAGCGCAAATAAATACTCTCTTCATAATGCAAATTATTTATACTGCTCGATAAAATCTGTAATCAGCTTGAATGTAGGCTCATAGCTCTCGAAGTAGGCATTCTCCCACGAATCGAGTGGCGTATGGTAGTAGGCGAAAGCATCGCCGCCCTCATTCTCAAGGAAGATGCAGGGCACGCCACGCTGCGCAAAGGGATAGTGGTCGCTATTGCCCGCCAGTTTGCCTCGGTTAAGGCTCTTGAAATATTTTTTATCGCTATTTATGCGCTCCATCAGCTTGAAGCCCTCCATACCTGGGTCACTCACCTCGCAATACTGCACGGGGTTGTTGTCTCCAATCATATCGAGGTTGAAGAGATATTTAACCTGCTTGAGGGGCGCCATAGGATGCTCGGCATACCACTCCGAGCCACGGAGATTGGCATCCTCGCCTGAAAAGGCTATAAAATACATATCGTACTCCGGCTTATTCTTGGCATAGTGCGCCGCAAGTGTAACGATAGCCGCCGTACCAGAGGCGTTGTCGTGCGCACCGGGATAATAGACCTTCTTGCCAAGAACACCCAGATGGTCGTAGTGAGCCGTAAAGAGGTAACAGCCATCGTGGCGCTTGCCCTCAACCTTAGCTACGACGTTAAAGCACTCGTAATCCTGCAAAAACTCGTTTTCGACATCGATTGTAATGCTCTTGGCATCGGTCGGGAATGAAGAGGAAACCCAAACCATAGGTTTCTCGATAACTCGCTCACCATAAGCCTTATAAAATTTCAACACAGGGTCACTCCAAGTATATATCAGACCTGCGTTTTGGCAACCCTCCTTACTTTGCAGACGCTTGAAATCGGCAGAGTGCTTATAAGTAAAGAAGAAGTCACACACAACAAATGCATCCTTATTCTCGGGACGTGCAAGGTCGGCAAAAATCTTGTCGGGGTTGTAGTTTAGCGTGTCGATGTAATATAAATTATATGTACCCTTTGCTCCGGGCGAGTACTCACGCATAGTGAACTCAATGCCCGCCTCCAACTTCCTGCCATCGACCGAAAGCGACATTTTTCCAGGGAAAGTATTGATATTGAGCTTAAACGGCTGGCAGACAACCTCGTCAACGCCCGCCTTCGTAAACTCCTTTTCGAGGTATCGTCCCGCCTTGTTAGCTCCGTCGTAGGCATAGCCACGACCACGATACTTAGCACTACTAAGCTCCTTAACAATTTTCTTATAGTGTGCCAAATCCTGCGCCACCACCGGCACAGCCACACACATCAAAATAAAGATTAATAGTTTTTTCATATTTCTTCGGTGTTATTTTACAAACTCTCGCCACGCCGTAGGGACGGGGATGGAGGATTGGGTGTCGATGTCGAAGCAGACCATAACGGTGCGGGAGCGGGTACATTCTCGTTGGTTGCAGAGGATGCTTTGGCTGAGGGTAAGGCTCTTCTCACCGATTGATTCTATGTAGGTTACGACCTCAACACACTCGTCCATACGTATCTGCGACAGAAAGTCGGTCTGCACCGAGACCATAATCGCAGGGATGCGTTTTATAGCTCCTGTGCGACGCCACAGCTCGTGAAAAAGTTCCGACTTGCCAATATCCATATACGACTGCTGGGCGATGTTATTCACGTGCCCGAACGAGTCGAAATCCTCGAAACGCATCTGGATTGGGGTACGAATCTCCAGTGCCATACTACTTGCGGATTATCTCCACCTCGCCACGCTCGCCAAAGGCGATAATTGAGCTGGGCTGACCCGTCGGCTTACCCTGGAAACGGGGATTTACAACGAAATCAACGCCATCGATAATCTCACGGCTCACATCCTTCAGACCCTTCAGCGGCGTAGGCTCGCCAGAGATATTTGCCGACGTCGAGACAATGGGCTTACCGAACTTACGAATCAACTGCTGGCAGAAGTCGTGGTTGGGGACACGCACACCCAAAGTACCCCCCTCGGGGATAAGGTTTGCGGCAACGCCTACCGCACCACCAAGAATAAGCGTAAGGGGCTTTTCGGACATCTCCATAACCTCGAATGCGATACCGGGTGCCTTATTTACATAGCGCACAATCATATCGGCATCACGGCAGAGGACAATCATCGAAGTCTTGTTCTCGCTCTGCTTGAGCTTGTATATCTTCTCCACGGCTTCGGCATTGGTAGCGTCGCAACCTATGCCCCAAACAGTATCGGTAGGATAGAGGATTATACCTCCTGCACGCAACACCTCAAGGGCGGCTTGTAACTCTTTTTCCATAATAAAATATATTTGTTTAGGGCAAAAATAGTGATTTTTCGTCATACTCGCTCAACCATTATAGCTATTTTTAGCTCGCAGGGTTGCTCATTGCCAATTATTTTACTAATTTTGCGACCAGCAAAAAAATAATAACAAAAAATAACTCACTATGGGAAGAGCGTTTGAGTATCGCAAAGCAAGAAAAATGAAGCGCTGGGGTCATATGGCCCGAGTATTTACCAAGATCGGTAAGGAGATTGAGATGGCTGTTAAGGCTTCGGGTTCAGACCCTAACTCTAACACTCGTCTGCGTATCTTGATTCAGAATGCTAAGGCTGAGAATATGCCCAAGGAGAACATCGAGCGTGCAATCAAGCGTGCAACTGACAAGGACGCAGCTGATTACAAGGAGATGATCTACGAGGGATATGGTCCTCACGGTGTTGCATTCCTCGTTGAGACTGCAACAGACAACACAAACCGTACGGTAGCAAGCGTACGTATGTACTTCAACAAGTGTGGCGGTACGTTGGGTAACTCTGGTAGCGTGGCATTTATGTTCGAGCACAAGTGTGTCTTCAAGTTCAAGCCTGCGGGCGAGTTCGACCCCGAGGAGATGGAGTTGGAGATGATTGACTTGGGCGTTGATGAGTTCTTCGCTGAGGATGGCGAGGTAACAGTGAGCGCACCCTACGAGTCATTCGGTGCTATCCAGAAGTGGATTGAGGACAACGGTCACGAGTTGGTATCGGGTGAGGGCGTACGTATCCCCACCGACACTAAGCAGCTTACAGCAGAGCAG
>JAFNUH010000059.1 GCA_017384185.1 Alistipes sp. | reverse complement strand
GATACCCTCCAAGAGAGTGTCGATATCCTCAGCTGTTACGTTCTCCATTGCGCACAAGCAGAAACCGAGTGAGTTCACGCCAGAGTTAAGGAGCTTCAAAGCCTCCTCGTTGGCAGCCTTGGGGCACTTAACATTAATGGTCTGGTGGATAGCCCAGTCATTGTTGTTGTGAGTACCACGTACGTAGGGGAACTCGCCGGCCTGTGAGCCTAAGAATTCAATGCCTTCGAGATTCTCAGCACGGTAGTAGGGGCGTACGTTAAATCCCTCGGCTGTTTTCCATACAAGCTTACGCTCGTAATCAGCACCTTTAAGGTCTGTTGTAATGACTGCTTCCCACTGCTCGGTCGAAACCGCTGGGAATTCAGCGAACAACTTTTCTTTTTCGGTATTAGCCATAATTGTTCGGAAATTTAGTTATTAGTGTATGTTTATGTGTTTTGTAAGTTTCTGTTGTAGGTTGTGATTCGTAATTGAATCACGCAAAGATAATAATATTTATATTAAAAAAGAATCTTTCATTATGAAATTAACATCTATTTAACGTTGCTAAAGGATTTTCTTCTGATGTGCGGTTTTGAGGTTTGGATTTTGTGATTTGCGCAAATTGGTCTATTTGTACAAAATTCGATATGCGGAAGCTCTTTGTTGAAATGTGTTATAAAATGCTAATTTTCGAATTTTATTGTAAAAATTAGCGTGTTTTGCGAAAAATGAAGTGTAAAATCTTGAAACGAGTGAAAAATTTGAGTAATTTTTAAGAAAAATGATGATAAAAAAGGTGAAATATACGAAAAAGTGCTATTTTTGTCCTTTGATGATTAATTGGTGTAAAAGGAGCTTTTGGCAAGCTTTGGAAAAGTGTTCTATATTGTCACCAATATAAAACGAAAGAGTGTAAACAAAAAAATATACGATTAGTTATGTTAAGATTTAAGATGGTTGAGGCGGCATTGAATCATACCGCCGTGGAGGTTGAGGCTCCGAGTGCAAGACCGTCAGATTATTTCGGTGTGAAAGTATTTGGACGCAACGTAATGCGTAAGTATCTCGATAAGCCTACGTATGACGCTCTGCTCAATACGATGGATAACGGTACGTCGCTCTCTTTGGAGCTTGCCGATAGCGTTGCGGCTGGTATGCGTCAGTGGGCTTTGGATAACGGTGCAGACCACTATACTCACTGGTTTCAGCCATTGACAGGCGGTACTGCCGAGAAGCACGACTCATTCTCTGACCCCGACGGAAAGGGATTGGTTATTGAGTCTTTCTCGGGTAAGGTGTTGGCTCAGCAGGAGCCCGACGCATCGTCATTTCCTAATGGTGGTATCCGTAACACCTTTGAGGCACGTGGCTACTCTGCGTGGGACCCCACATCGCCCGCATTTATCGTCGATACTACGCTCTGTATTCCCACCGTATTTATCGCATATACGGGCGAGGCGTTGGATTATAAGGTGCCCCTTCTTCGCTCTATCTCGGCTGTGGATAAGGCGGCAACGGAGGTGTGCCACTACTTTGATAAGAATGTAAACCGTGTATATACCTATTTAGGCTGGGAGCAGGAGTATTTCCTTGTTGACGAGAGCCTTTGGGCGGCACGTCCCGACCTTGTGTTGACGGGTCGTACGCTTATGGGTCACGAGTCGGCAAAGAACCAGCAGTTGGAGGACCACTATTTTGGTGCTATCCCGGCACGTGTTATCAACTTTATGAAGGAGTTGGAGTATGAGAGCTTGAAGCTCGGTATTCCCGTTAAGACACGTCACAATGAGGCTGCGCCGGGTCAGTTTGAGCTTGCTCCCGTATATGAGGAGGCAAACCTCGCCAACGACCATAATCAGCTCCTGATGACCATTATGGATAAG
>JAFNUH010000058.1 GCA_017384185.1 Alistipes sp. | reverse complement strand
TCCCGAGGGAGCTGTTTCCTCACCCCACAATTTCTCAACTAATTGTCCTATCTCGTATGTGATTTCCGTACCATCTTTGCTAATAAGCACATTCTGATGAGGACGTTTCTTACAAAAAGAGTCTCCTGCAAATTCAAAAATATCCTCCTCTCCATTCTGTTCATAATAGAACTTCAAGAGAGGTATTGGATCATCTTTAGTTCTTCCAAATCCATTGCTCACTATCCATTCACTAATTTCTTTTGAATAGATTGAACCATTCGAATAATAACAATCCTCTACATTTAGCACTATAGGTTCTGGTAGGCCTAAAATCTTTACGGTTTTAGCTGGGGAATTAGCATATTCCTTATTAACAACACCAAACCTAAAACCGCCACCTTGATGAATTACAACATCTAATACTGTTTGTGTTTTTTTGCTCATAATTTATAAGTTTTGGTCAGTAATCAATTGATTTATCCCCGCATAGGGGCAATGAGAATAACTCTCAGAAAAGATATTATTTCCCCATATCGATTATAGTATTATTACTACCCAGCACCTATATAGTAGATTAAAAAAAGAAAGCGTGGCGCTGAAAGCTTATTTTAGAAAATCAGGTCGTAGGAAGTGCCTTGTAGATAAAATAAGCGACAGCCCACGCCGAAATCCATAATGGATACGACGCGGCAAAATGTCTGCCTACTCCTTCTACTGCGAATTTCCTACGTTCGATTTTCAGGAATAAACTTACACTTTCCGTGTTTGTTAATATGTTAGAACAAATTTAGTAAATTATTTTTATGTTTGCAATAGATTAAATAAAAAAGGGAGTCAGCGCATTGCCAACTCCCCTACTACTATTTATATTTCTATGATTACTTCTCAATCAGCGTGATACTGCGCTGGATAAAGTCTGTAAGATTTTTACCCTTGAGCATACCGTTTGAAAGCAGAGCGAGGTCGATAATCTGGCGTACCAACTTATTCTGCTTGCCAATCTCCTTTAGGCGCTCGTTACGCTCGTCACGCAGCGTTACAACCTTCTTCGAGAGCTCCTCCGACATCTCCTTCTCCTCGGGCGTGAAATCCTCGTGCTTCTTACCCTTGACGGTCTCGTCGAAGCGCTTCTCCTCGGCAACGGCAGCATCAATCTTCTTTGTGATTGACTTGAGCTTGTCGCCATACTCCTTCTCAACGCCGCCCAAGATGTCGATAACAATCGGGTGATTACCATTTACTGCGATAGTGAAGTTGTCGGGCATCTGACCGTAGAACTGGCTCATACCGCCACCGCTAACCTTTGCCATCTCCTTCATACGACGCATAAACTCGTTCTGAGTAATTACCACGGGAGCATCGTCGGCAGCCATAGGCTCGAATGAGATAGTATATGTAATCTTCTCGTCCTGAGGCATCTGACTCTCAAATACGGGACGCATCAAATCCTGCTGAGCCTCGGTGAGCGACATTGACATCTGCTCCTTCTTCTGGATGAGCTTCTCAACAACATCGCTATCTACTCGCACGAAACGAACATTCTGATTCTTCGACTCGTAGTAGTTGATGTAGTGGTTGTCGAGCGGACCATTCATCTCCAACACGTCGTAACCCTTAGCCTTAGCACCCTCTACGAATGAGTGCTTATCCACAGCATCGTCAACGTATAGCAGGATGATATTATCGTTCTTGTCAGTCTGATTCTCCTTAACAACATCTACATACTCCTTAGCAGTAAAGTATTTACCCTCGGTAGATTTCAAGAGCATAAAGTCCTGAGCCTTCTCAGCAAACTTCTCGTCGGTAAGGATACCATACTGAATAAACACCTTCAGGTCATCCCACTTCTTCTCGTAATCGGGGCGCATAGTGTTGAAGAGCTCCTTCAAACGGTCTGCAACCTTACGAGTGATATAACCCGAAATCTTCTTTACATTAGAGTCGCTCTGCAAGTAGCTACGAGAGACGTTCAATGGAATATCCGGTGAGTCGATAACACCGTGCAACAAGGTCAAGTACTCAGGTACGATGCCCTCCACCTGGTCTGTTACAAATACCTGGTTGCAGTAGAGCTGAATCTTGTTTTTCTGAATCTCGAAGTTGTTGTTAATCTTCGGGAAGTAGAGAATACCCGTAAGGTTGAACGGATAGTCGATGTTCATATGGATGTAGAACAACGGCTCGTCGCTCATCGGATAGAGTTCGCTGTAAAACTCCTTATACTGCTGCTCTGTAATATCCGAAGGTTTGCGAGTCCACAAAGGCTCAACGTTGTTGATGATGTTCTCCTTCTCAGTATCTACATACTTACCATCCTTCCACTCCTTAACCTTGCCGAATGCAATGGGCACGGGCAGGAAGTGGCAATACTTCTTCAAAAGCTCCTCCACCTTCTGCTCCTCGCAATACTCCTTGCAGTCGTCTGAGAGGTGAAGCACGATAGATGTTCCTCTGTCACGCTTCTCGTCGAGCTCCTCCATCTCGTACTCGGGTGAGCCATCGCACGACCAGCGCACAGCCTTTGCATCCTCCTTATATGACTGAGTGAAAATCTCAACCTTGTCGGCAACCATAAATGATGAGTAGAAGCCCAAGCCGAAGTGACCGATGATAGCCTGGTCCTTGTATTTAGCCAAGAACTCCTCGGCACCCGAGAATGCAATCTGGTTGATGTAGCGGTCAATCTCCTCGGCAGTCATACCGATGCCTCGGTCTGTGATTGTGAGAATCTTCTTCTCTGTGTCAGCACTGATGTGGATTGTTAAATCGCCTAACTCGCCTTGAAACTCATTTTTAGATGAAAGAGTCTTTAACTTCTGCGTAGCATCTACGGCATTTGACACCAACTCACGCAAGAAAATCTCGTGGTCTGAATAGAGGAATTTCTTGATGACAGGAAATATGTTCTCTGTCGTTACTCCAATTTTTCCGTTTCTCATTTTTATATAGTTTATTTGTTATTATCTGTTTAACGGATAATAATCAAACTATGTGCCACTCGCCGCTGAGTGCCATTTTGGCATACATTATTTGGCTATGTGGCAGAATGAGGCGTGTTTTGTCAGTCTGTGATTGTTTTTCGCTTCAAATGAAGCGCCATAAATAGACCCTGCGCAGCGTAATATGTGGTCATTACCCATATTGTGCGATTCGGAATTGGAGCTATGTATTTGTTGAATACGATACACGAATCAGAGAAGATAAAGAGCAATGCTGCTCCCACGTACCACCACTTATTGGTGCGCTGTTGGAAGATTGCAGTCACGCCCATTGTAAAGATTATGAGCCCATAGATTGCAACGGCAACGAACTCTATATGCGATTCGATGTGAGCCAATACAAATCCCAGATAGCTGATTGTCACGGCACCCAGCGCCACAGCATAGCCCATATTACTGCGTTGCTTTGCTCTGCGAGGTGCAAAGTCGCAGATGTAGAAGATGTGCGCCACGGCAAAGAATGCAACCTGCATAATAAAGTTGCCCGTTGAGCCTGCATAATCTCCTGCAGCCGAGGCAAGTAGCGCAAGGGGAATCATACATCCACCCTGCTTGCAGTTTGTTGCGGTAGCTACGGCAGCAAAGAGTGTCGGCACAGCTACAAACCATCCTCGGATAGCGAAAAATGCGACAGCCAAAATTAGAAATATAGCGACAAATGCCGTGTTGATTATCTTCTTATTCATCTTTGTTCTCTGCTTTAGATTTTTCGATATATGCCTCCAATGCCTCTACAAACCACTCAGGAGCTCGGCACGGACGACGTGTGTCGGCGTGCATAAAACCTAATGTTACACGTCCCGTATTGATAAGCTTGCCCGACTCGTTATACACCTCCGAGAGTATATTAAAACGAGCCATAGGCATCTCATTCATATACACCTTCACAGTCAGCACTTCGTCGTAGAATGCGGGATAGAGGTAACGGGATTGCACTTCGATTATGGGCGACATTATTCCACGACGTTCAATCTCGGCATAGGTGAGTCCCATATCACGTAACCACTCGGTGCGTGCCATCTCGTACATCACGATATAATTTGAGTGGTGCATAATACCCATCTGGTCGGTATCCTTGTAGCGGACACGAATCTTTGTCTCGTAAGATAAAATCATAATTATAAATATGATACGTTACTCTATCTCAATTATTACTTCACCTTTGGCTATTGCAGGCGTAATCTGCAACGTACGTTCTGCGGTAATCGTTAGCTCAACACCCTTGCCGTTAATTGTTGCATCATATGTACCCTCGGTGGGTAGGAGCTTATGCTCATCGAGTGATTTTGAAACGCCCTCTGCCGACAACTCGCACATAATAACATATGGGTGTGATAGCAATTTTGCCGCCTTTTCTACTCGACCACGTGAAAGTGCCTGGCGGATGATTGTCGAGCTTACCTTGCTATCTGCCATCTGCTGCTGCTCGACCATCATAACATTAAAGCCACTACGCTGCTCCAAGAAGTCATAATCACCCTCCTTCTTATGACCAAAACGGTGATTATATCCAACAACGAGCGTATTGATGCCAATGCGTGCAATATCCTTCTCGATAAACTCCTGCGGAGATGTTTGGCTAAACTCCTTGGTAAAGGGGATGATAATTACATTGTCGATACCTACCCCCTCAAGTAGCCATAGCTTCTCGTTGAGGGTGCTTAGCAGTTGCATTCTCTCGCCTGTGCCTAAAACATATCGTGGGTGGGGGTCGAACGTAATAACTATGCTCTCGCCTCCTATCTCCTCAGCCTTAGTCATTACACGGCGCAAGAGCTCACGGTGTCCGCAATGCACGCCGTCGAACGAGCCCATTGTTGCCACAGCGTTGTTGAATGTTGGGAGGTTATCTAAGCCTTTGAATACTCTCATAATAATTCATTATTGTTTCTCGTCGCTCTCCTTGACGAAGTACGCCACCTTCTCGAGTATGGTGGTAATATCGTAGTTTTCGGCAACGATGCCATTGGGGAAGTTAAGCGGTGCCGACGTGAAGTTAAGCACACCCTTAATACCAGCATTGATAATTGGCAACACGAGCGACGGTGCCACACGTGTTGGCGACGAGATGACAGCTATGCTGACATCCATCTTAGCCACAATCTCCTCAAATTGGTCCATATGATAGCAG
>JAFNUH010000057.1 GCA_017384185.1 Alistipes sp. | reverse complement strand
GGCACCCGATGCAATAGCACCGTTGAGAGCCAAATAACCAGCCGTGTTACCCATAACCTCCACGAAGAATAAGCGCTCGTGGCTCGATGCCGTGTCACGCAACTTATCCACTGCATCAACGATGGTGTTAAGCGCAGTGTCGTAGCCGATAGTCTCATCCGTGCCGTCGAGGTCGTTGTCGATAGTTCCTGGAAGACCAACAATAGGAATATCGAACTCGCTGGCAAAAATCTGCGCACCCGACAATGAACCATCACCGCCGATAACTACCAGCGCATCGATGCCGTGAGCCTTCATATTCTCGTAAGCCTGACGGCGCCCCTCCTCGGTGCGGAACTCCTTGCTACGAGCCGTTTTGAGGATTGTGCCACCCTTCTGTATGATGTTACTTACGCTCTGCGACTTGAACTCAACGATTTCGTTTGTTACCAAACCGTGGTAGCCACGCATAATACCCTTTACCTTGTATCCGTTGTAGATTGCCGTACGTGTCACGGCACGAATAGCAGCGTTCATACCCGGAGCATCACCGCCCGAAGTAAGAATACCGATACACTTGATTGCCATAATATCTTATATTTGTATTTACACTAAATTTATGCATACAAGCTTTTTACGGACCAACTTGCGGCTTTTAGCCGCATTTGCAAGTCTGACCCACCCCCACACCCCCGCCTCAGGCAGGGGCTTTGGTCGCCGCCGAGCGGCTCCTGAGGTCTATAATCCGTAGCTTATTTTATTGTTTTATAATTTCCGTTAATGCAAATATACGCAAATTTTTATATTTAGCATACAAAAAAGGTGTCATACCCCGAAAGATACAACACCATTTTTGGTAATAAATTATCTGTTACATATTTTTCATAGCCTTTGCTACCTCTTCGTTGAGCTTCTGCTGCTGTTTGTTAGCCTGCTTTTGCTTGTCGATTGCCTGCTTGATATCTTCTGAATATTTCTGAATCTCCTCAGTCGTTGCAGGTCGAGATTCGGTGCCGAGCTCCTTCTCGAAGCGTACCTTCACATCGCCTATCGAGAAGATAAATGCCTTTGTCGAGCTGTTTGCGCTCTGTGTCGTCTCGGTGGTGTAGTTGATAAACTTCTCGCCGTTGATTGTGATACCGTCCGGTGTAATCTCAACTTTTTCGCCATCGGCAGCTATGACAACTCCATTCTCGTCAATCTTCAACTGTGCCTCCATCTTCTCAATCTCCTCGGTTGCACCTTGCAGTGTTACGGTAATGTCGCCCTCCTGTGTGGTCGAGATGTCCATATTGTCTATCTGCTTGCGGAACTCATCAATCTCCTGCTGCGAGAACTCCTCGTATAGCACATCATCATCTCCCTCGAGCACTGACTCAAATACATTTTCAATCTGGCGGTCGAAATGTACGGGCGACTTAATAGCTGCAATAGTCATTATTACCAATGACAACAACCAGATGATAAACAATATCCACAACGCCTTTCCGTTCGGACGGCGAGAGATGAGGAGCGATACCGTTAGATACAACAGAACAAGTATAGGAACTATCATTACAATAAATAGCGTAGCCATAGCTAATCCCGTCACAAAGTCGGTTGATAGGAGTGCAGGAATTGTCACCAAACCTATAAATCCTAATACGCTAATGCCTACAACCAATCCGATAAGGATAAATAACGCAATAATCTTCAATCCGATAAGCAAGAGACTACCAACAGCCATCATAATATTTGCCAGCAGCGTACGCTCACGCTCGTCAACGGGCGCTTGCGTCGTAGCGTGAATATTGCGGGCTGTGATGCGCTCGCCCTTCATCTCGAGCTTCTGACGTGCCGATGATGCGGCGGGAATTGTAAACCACATAATGATGTAGCCTATAATCACAAATCCGAACAGATTACCCGAGAATGGCGCTATCCAGCGGAATATCTCCACCGAGCCGAACATCGTCATAATTAGCGGAACAAACAGTGCCAATCGTATCCACGTGGGGTCGAGGTCAAAGTAGTTTGCAACGCCAGCGCAGACGCCACCCAGCTTGCCGTTCTGCAAGTCACGATACAAGCGGCGGGGAATTCGGGGATTACCGTTCTGGTCGATAGTCTCGGCGTGGCGCTCGGCACCCTCCTCGTCAATCTCCTCGGCTGAGCCGAGCTGCTTTATAATGTTGTCAATCAATGGCTTTGCGATGATGGCATCGGCGGGCTGTGCCGTTAGAATCAATTCGGCTATGCGTGCCTCGATGTCGGCGATAATCTCCTCACCGTCGGGGTTATCCTTGTATGTGTCGTTGAGCGACTTGATATATATCTGGAGAGCTTCGTAGGCGTTTTTTTCGAGCGTGAACGACACACCTGCGATGCTACATTTCTTTATCTCGTTCATAGTTTTGGGTGATTAGGTCTCTTTTAATACTTCTTTACTCTGCCGCCACTTGACTGGCTGATTTTTGTTACTACATCATCGTCGGCAATGTATGAGACTACGCCACCCGATGAAGCCTCGGCATCGAGTCTCTTGATAGCTTTTACCGTAACCTTTGCTCCCGACGATGCATCCGCCTCGGCAAGAGTCTGTGCTTCAAGCTCTGAGGCATAAATCTTTGCTGCCGATGAAGCGTCGCCATTGAATGTAGCTACCTGACCTTTAAGTTCGATGCTTGCCGCCGATGATGCCGCCGACTTACAATGAACTGCAAGCAGAGTCAACTTGATGTCTGCAGCGCTCGATGCATCCAAGTAGCAGTCGTCGCTCTTTACGATTCCTGTAATCTTAGCAGCCGATGCAGCATCTGCGTCGAAGAAGTCAACATCAGCCTTTGCGAAGTTAACTTTTGCAGCCGAAGCGGCATCAATCGATAGTGTGCGACTCTCGATGGTTGTGTTGATATTAATCGTAGCACCACTTGCTGCCTTCAGCTCGTTGAGGTTTGAGTTTTTGGGAAGGAAAACCTCTACGTTTATGTTGCTTAGCGAATTGATATTTTTGTCAATACCTATGATAAGCGAATTACCCTCCTTGCGAACAACTACGTAGGGCATTACGTTATCGTCAGCCTTGATGGTGATATTATCATCCTCACGTTCCTCCATTACAACACGCACGCCACGGCTCGCCTTGATGGCATCGTATGATGCAATGGCGGGAATCGTTTTTGAAATTATATTGCCGCTACCCTTGATGCGCTTGGGGTTGTCATCGTTGTAGGTAATATCAATCTCGCAATCGTGCAAAGCGTCACTAACATCGGCAAGTAGATTGTTTATATCCTCGTCGCTGAGGTTGATGTCGATATTACCATTTGAGTATGTTACAATATCGCTGTCGCCCAACTTGGTGCGACCATTTTTTAACTCTTTTGAGTCAGAGTAGATGATTGTGCCGTTCACCTTGCCGTTGATTTTCCAGTTGCCGATGGTGATGCTAACATTATCTACGCTCTTTTTCTTGCACTCGCTTACGGTTGTTGCCGTAGCATAGTTAATAGAGCAGAATAAAACGGCAACAAGTATAAAAATTATCTTTTTCATTGTAATAGTTATTTGGGGTTATATGTTGTTTGTAATTAGTTGAGAGTCGAGGTTATGGTAGTGGTAATACCTCGATTACGTTTCCTGTTCTGTTGCTCTCCTCCTGCTCCGAGTCTCCCTCCTTGCCGTGGCGGATAAGCTTAATCTGCTCGACCATCTCGTCCCACGCCTCGTCCAGAAGCGCCAACTGCTGGCGCCCAGCCTCGGTGAGCATATAGTATTTGCGAGGAGGTCCCTGCGGAGACTCCTCCCAGCGGTAGGTCAGAAGACCTGCGTTCTTCTGTCGTGTAAGGATGGGGTAGAGCGTTCCCTCGACCACAATCATCTCGGCGTTCTTAAGCTCAGCGATGATTTTGGGTGCGTAAGAGTCTCCACGTGAGAGTATTGCCAAGATGCAGTACTCGAGAATGCCTTTGCGCATTTGTACTTTTACGTTATCTTCGTTCATAGCTTTTCCTCCGTATTTTATAAGTTAATATTCTCGATTTTGTAGATTGGATTAGGTTATGCCTCGGGCTCATAGGGGAGTACAAGCCAGAGGATAAGGTAAATCCAGAGTGTAGCTCCAGCAGCAAAAATGCAGAGTATGGCGGCAATACGCACCAGCGTGGTGTCCAGACCGAAATACTTAGCTACGCCCGAACAGATGCCCGCAATCGAGCGATCCTTGCGTGAGCGGTAGAGCTTCGTTGTTGAATCCTTCTCCGCAGGGTTGTTGAGCGGACGTGATGCAGCGCCGAAGTTCTCGGCACTACCAATTTGGCTCATTGTGTTGCGTACCACGCCGTAGGTGATGACCATCATAGGCGAGGGAACCCTCTCACGGAATATCTCTGCTATGCGTGCCTCAATGTCGGCGAGAGTCTCGGTGTCGTTCTCGGGCAAACGGCGACCAATGTCGTCGAGATAGGAGGTCAGCGCAGAGTAAGCATCCATATCCATTGTGAAGGCTTGCTGAGCGATGTTTACATTAATTGTCTCTTTCATAGTTGAGTTTTTTATGGTGTGTTAATATTTCTTTGATGCAAATATATGGGTAATTTGGGTATTATGCAACACAAAGTAGTGTTTTTTTAACTTTTTTCTTCATTTTTTTCTATTGATGGGGTGTTTAGGAGGATTTTTTTGGCGAAATGCCTGATTTTGTTTGAAAAATAGTGGGGCGAGCAGAGTGGATTTTGGTCTCTTTATAAAAAGGAGTTACCTTTGTGGAAAATAAACTCTACCTAATGTTCAAGATTATCGCCATAATGTTTGCTGGCATAGCCATCGGCTACCTCTTGCGCAATGTGCGAAAGGTGAAGGTCGTCGGCACCACAACGATGATTACCATTGTTGTGCTGTTGTTTGTTATGGGTGGCGAGATAGGTAATAACGAGCTTGTTGTGCGAAATCTTGTCGGCTTGGGAGGTGAGGCGTTGCTCGTTGCCGTGGCTGCTACGCTGGGTAGCGTTGTTGCGGCACGTATTATATATAATATATTGTTTAAGGCTAAAGGCGAAGATGAAGGGTAGTTTGATAATTGTTGGAGCCTTCGCCTTGGGTTGTGCGGCGGGCGTTTTGGGTCTTCTGCCCGATTGGTTGTTGGGTGGCGATGTTACTATGTGGGTACTCTATGCTTTGATGTTGCAGGTGGGTATCGGCATCGGTTGCGATGAGCGCCTCAAGGAGATTTTACGCTCGCTCTCGCCACGTCTGCTACTTATCCCCTGCGCTACAATTTTGGGAACGCTGGTGGCTACGTTTGCTATCTCGTTTCTGCTCTCACGATGGAGCACAGCGGAGGTGTTGGCTGTGGGTAGCGGTATGGGATACTACTCTCTTTCGTCGATTCTTGTAACAACGCTAAAGGAGCCATCTATCGGAGCCGTTGCAGCTGCCGAGTTGGGAACTATTGCTCTGATTGCTAATATATTCCGTGAGACAATGACTCTGCTCCTTGCTCCACTTATGGTGCGCTGGTTTTCGCCTTTGGCTCCTATCTGTGCGGGTGGTGCTACGACGATGGATGTGACGCTACCGATTATCACTCACACCTCGGGTCGGGATTGGGTATTTGTCTCTATTCTGCACGGTGTTGTGGTCGATTTTTCGGTTCCCTTTCTTGTGCCGCTTTTTTGTTCGTTGTAAAAGAGCGATTTTCTGCCAAAGTATCTGGTGGGGTACGTGATTTTTTTGTAAATTTGCACCGCAAATCAAATATTTATTCTCTCTATGGCACGAGTAGTGGTTGGACTTTCAGGTGGTGTGGACTCATCCGTAGCGGCATATCTGCTTAAGGAGCAGGGACACGAGGTTATTGGTCTCTTTATGCGTAATTGGCACGACACTACCGGCACGCTCGAGGGCGACTGCCCCTGGTATGACGACCAGGTCTTTGCCGAGCTTGTGGCTAAACGATTGGATATTCCGTTCCGTTTTGTCGATTTGTCGGAGGAGTATAAAAAGCGTGTTGTCGATTATATGTTCTCGGAGTATGAGCAGGGTCGCACGCCAAATCCCGACGTCTTGTGCAATCGTGAAATCAAGTTTGATGTATTTCTCAAGGAGGCGCTGAAGATGGGAGCCGACTTTGTGGCTACGGGTCACTACTGCCGTAAGGCTGAGGAGGTTGTGGATGGTCGCACGGTCTATCGACTGCTGGCTGGAGCAGATAAAAATAAGGACCAGAGTTACTTCCTCTGTCAGCTCACGCAGGAGCAGTTGCGCTATGCCCTCTTCCCCATCGGAGATATGTTGAAACCCGAGGTGCGTGAGGTGGCGCAGGCTCAGAAGTTGGCAACCGCCAAGCGCAAGGATTCGCAGGGTATCTGCTTTGTGGGTAAGGTCGATTTGCCCGTATTTCTTCAGCAACAGATTGCCGCCAAGTCGGGTAATGTTCACGAGATTTTACCCACGTGGAGAGGTTATGGCAAGGCTATTGAGGATGATGATTTGGCAGCTTTGGCTGAGCCATTCCATTATACGGTGCGTGACGGCAAGAAGATAGGTACGCACAACGGAGCACACTTTTATACCATCGGTCAGCGTAAAGGATTGGGTATTGGTGGACGTAAAGAGTCGTTGTTTATAATCTCCACCGATGTCAAGGAGAATGTGATATATGTCGGTGAGGGTGATTCTCATCCTGGTCTATATCGCCGAGCATTGCGTATCCTACCGCACGAGGTGCATTGGGTTGAGCCGAGTGACGAGATGCAGGTGGGTGAGCGTCGTCACTATCAGGTGCGTATCCGCTACCGCCAGCCGTTGCAGGAGGCGGAGATTATCTGCCGTGAGGATGGATTATATATCCTCTTTGATGAACCACAGCGTGGTATCGCCGCAGGTCAGTTTGCAGCGTGGTACGATGGTGAGGTGTTGGCAGGCTCGGGCGTAATCGAGAAGTAGCTATGCGTAGCACAATACTAACGCTTATCTTCGTTGCGTTCTCTGTCGCTCAGGTATTTGCGCAGGGCGGATTTGGTGTCGCATATTACGATGTAGATAATCTCTACGATACAAAACCCTCAAAATTTTACGACGATAGCGACTACACGCCTACGGGTCGCAGAGCGTGGACTGAGGAGCGCTATTCGCAGAAAGTTGCAAATATTGCGCTGGTCATTGATTCTATGCGAATGCCCGTCGTTGTGTTGTATGGTGTCGAGAATGAGCAGGTGGTGAGAGATATTGTTGAGGCTTCGGGCGAAGATTATGCATACATCCACCGCACTCAAGATTATAGTCGTGGCTTGGACTTTGCCTTGCTATACTTTGCCGATAAATTCTTCGTTGAGCAGATTACCCCGTGGCGAGGTGCGTTGTGTGTAGAGGGTGAGGTCGGGGGAAGAGAGGTGGCTATCGTTGCAACAAAGGGCTCTACCTCGCTTGGCGTACTCTTTGCTGAGCGTAACTTAAATCGTGATGGATGTAACGTAATTCTTCTCGGCGAGCCGAGCCGTGCGGGTTTCGATGGATTGGCACTGAAGGATTATTCTGTCACAGCCGAGCGCTCGGGACGAGGAAATGTGTTTAAGGATGGAGGCTGGAGGATGCGAGATAGGGTGGCGTGCAACGTTGAGGGTGATGCTCGCTGCGATGTATTCATAAAGGGCTGGTTATTAGACTCTAACGGCGCTCCGAAACCCACTTATGACAAGAGTCGTTATCGTGGCGGATACTCCACATCGCTGCCGATATACATATATTTTAGCGAAAT
>JAFNUH010000056.1 GCA_017384185.1 Alistipes sp. | reverse complement strand
TTTTGAGGTTTTGAAAAGAAGAAACCCTCGTAGAAGTTGTTCTACGAGGGTTTTCAGTACCCAGAGCCGGGGTCGAACCGGCACAGGGGTGAACCTACTGGTGTTTGAGACCAGCGCGTCTACCGATTCCGCCATCTGGGCTTCAATCCTTGAATTGACGGTGCAAATGTAGGCATATTTTTCTTATTCGCAAAAAAAATGAAGAAAAAATTCAATTTTCTTATTAAAAAGTTGCTTTTTCAGCCCCAAACGTCTGCAAAACTCCCAATATTCATACTCAAAGAACAGCGAAACAAATCTCAAAAAAAACGTAATCAGCAAAAAAATCGTAGCTCCGCTATGGATATATGAGTAAAAATCTCTATTTTCGCTCTTGGAAAACAAATAACTCAAACATAAAACAATGCGAAATTTAATTCTTTTAGCAGCTACTGTGCTTATGACAACTATTTCGGCAGCACAAAATCAAGGCAAGCTCCTCTCAATCGAGGATGTTGTCCTAAATCGTGACCTTACGGCTAAATCGTACGCCACACGCTGGGTTGGCGACAGCGATTCATACTCTGCCGTGGAGCAGAACAACCTCGTGGCATACGATGCACGCACGGGCAAGCAGCGCACGCTCATCACTCTCGATGAGTTGAACACGCTCCTCGACACAAACTTCAAGACATTCCCGCCATACGCCTTCGACGACGAGAACTCACTCGTTGTATCAGCACACAGCAAACGCAACGTAATATGTCTCAAGGAGCGCAAGGTTGTCTCAGCAGCAAAGGTTCCCGTGGGCGAGAACCTCACACGCCAGAGTGGCAAGGGTAACCTCTACGCCTACACTCGTGAGAACAACCTCTACCTCTTCGATGGCGAGAAGGAGATTACCGTGACAGCATACGAGGATAAGAACATTGTCTGCGGACAGACCGTGAGCCGTAACGAGTTTGGCATCTCAGGAGGTATATTCTTCTCTCCCGACGCTACAAAGTTGGCATTCTACAAGAAGGATGAGTCTCGTGTTACAGATTTCCCCTTGCTCGACATCACAACTCGTACCGGCACGCTCAAAAATATCAAGTATCCGATGAACGGTATGCCCTCGGAGCACGTATTCCTTGGTGTTTACGACATCGCTTCGGGCGAGACAACATACCTCAACGTTACAGACTTCGATGAGGAGCGTTACCTAACAAACATCACTTGGTCGCCCGACTCAAAGCGTATTTATATACAGGTATTGGACCGTGCACAGAAAAATATGCACCTCAACTCTTACGACGCTGCTACGGGTGCAGAGATTAAGCAGATTCTCACCGAGCACAACGACCGTTGGGTAGAGCCGCAGCATCCGTTGATATTCCTCGAGAGCGACCCCTCGAAGTTTATCTACGCAACTGACAACCGTGACGGCTATTGGAATCTCTACCTTTGCGACGACGAGGGCAACATCGAGCGTCTGACAAAGACCGATGCCAGCGTAAAGTATGTTGCGCAGGATGCAAAATATGTATATTACACCTCTGCCGAGGTATCGCCCATCGACAACCACCTCTTCCGTGTGGAGCTCAAGAGTGGCGAGCAGACACGCCTCACGATGGCTGAGGGATGGCATACGGTAGCAGTTAGCAAGAGTGGAAAATATTTCCTCGACACATACTCGTCGCTCAACGTTCCCCGTGTTGTTGAGTTGGGTCGCACCGACGGCAAACCCGCACGTGAGTTGTTCCGTGCTGAGGACCCCACCGTGGGTTACAACTATGCCCCCATCACTATCGGCACCGTGAAGAGCGCTGATGGCAAGTACGACAACTACTACCGCCTTATCAAGCCTCTGGATTTTGACCCCACGAAGAAGTATCCCGTAATTCTCTACGTCTATGGTGGTCCTCACTCACAGTTGGTGCAGAACACCTACCTTGCGCAGTTGCGCCGCTGGGAGATGTATATGGCACAGCGTGGATATGTTGTCTTCGTGATGGATAATCGTGGCACATCGAATCGTGGCGCTGAGTTCGAGAAGGCTATTCACGGTCAGTGTGGTCAGGCTGAGATGGCAGACCAGATGGAGGGTATGAAGTGGTTGATGTCGCACGAGTGGGTCGATAAGGATCGCATCGGCGTACACGGCTGGAGCTATGGTGGATTTATGACTATCTCGCTGATTACCAACTACCCCGACATATTCAAGGTGGGCGTTGCAGGTGGTCCCGTAATCGACTGGAAGTGGTACGAGGTTATGTATGGCGAGCGCTATATGGACAACATCAACAACAATCCCGAGGGCTTCGAGAAGACAAGCCTTATCAACAAGGCTACATCGCTCAAGGGCAAGCTCCTGATTTGCCAGGGCGCTGTTGACCCCGTGGTTGTTTGGGAGCATTCGTTGAGCTTCGTGCGTGAGTGCGTGAAGAACAATATCCACACCATCGACTATATGCCCTACCCCTGTGCTGAGCATAATGTATATGGTCGTGATGCGTTACACCTATATAATAAAATAACAAATTATTTCGAGGATTACCTCCGATAAATCGACAAAGAGCATATATCGCACGGCTGTTATAATAAACCTAACAGTCGTGCGTTTTTATTTTAGAAAAGATTTGACAAAAATCAAAAAAGAGTGCACAAAGTTGTATAAATAGAATTTTATACGTATCTTTCGTAGCGAAAATATGCATAATTAATTAATAAAATAAATTAAAAATAGATTTATTATGGAATTATTATTCATCGGCGGTATTGGTACCACTGAGATTCTACTTATCGTTTTGGTTCTTTTGCTTATGTTCGGCGGCAAGAAGTTGCCCGAGTTGATGCGTGGTGCTGGTCGTGGTATTCGTGAGTTCAAGGACGCAGTAAACACTGCTACTCAGCCCGATGAGGATAAGAAGCCCGAGTCAAAGGACGAGGCTAATAACTAATTTATCTGACGGTATTTAGGGGAGATGAGTAAGCAACCGATAAACGATCAGGCGGAGATGACTTTTGGCGAACACCTTGACGAGGTTCGCAAGATTCTGATTCGTGTAGCTATTGTTTTTGCACTGCTTTTCATTGTGCTTTTCTCAATGAAGGGTATCGTGCTGGATGTGGTCTTCGCACCTATACGTGAGACATTTCCAACAAACCGCTTCTTTGCTTGGTTGGCGCAACTGATTGGTTCTGATACGCTAAATATCCATCCCGAGACGGTGGAGCTGTTCAACAACAAGATGGCTGGACAGTTTATGTTGCACATCAAGAGTTCACTCGTCGGAGCTTTTGTCATCGCATTCCCTTACCTTATTTGGGAGTTGTGGCTCTTTGTGAAGCCCGCACTTCCGCCCCACCAGCGTAAGCAGAGCATACGTTACGTTATTGAGACACCCATATGGTTCATAATGGGTCTGATGTTCGGCTACTTTGTGATTGCTCCTCTGGCAGTTAACTTCTTGGGTAACTATCAGGTCAGCGACCAGATTAGCAACATCATCGACGTAAGCTCGTTTATGACAACCGTCATCAGCGTATCGTTTGCAGCGGCTATTGCTTTCCAGTTGCCGTTGCTCATTCGCCTGCTGGCGTCGATTGGCTTGGTTACATCGGATGGTATGCGTCAATACCGCAAGGTGGCAGTTGCAGCATTGTTGATATTTGCCGCAGTTATCACACCTCCCGATGTTGTAAGCCAGTGTTTGATTTTCGTTCCTTGCTACATCCTCTACGAGTACGGTATCGGTATCGCTGAGCGTATCGAGAAGCGACGTGCAAAGGAGGAGGCCGAGTATCAGGCAAAGATGGAGGCTGAGAAGGCTGCCGCAGCTGCTAAGGCAAAGGCAGAAAAGAGCGAAGAGTCTAACGATGATAACATCGACAGCGACTCGGAGCTTGAGGGTCACCAGGCAACATTCGCCGTGGCTGACGAGGAGGAGCAGACCAAGAAGAGCGAGTAGCGAAGATGGATAGATTAGGGTTCTTTAAGCAGGGATTATCGTCAATGCTCGACGTAGCAAGCTCAATCGTAGGATTGAAGCACGCCGCAAACTCATTCGTCGAAGTGGTAGATGATGCGCTGAGCAACATAAAGACCGACATTGGTCTGCACCTACCGTCACTCGAGGCGGGTATGTACGACGACCCTGAGGGCACACTCTCTGGCGTAGCCAACATAGGTTACTCGATGGTCGAGGTTGGCTCATACTTTGGGGATAAGGTGCTCGATATGGCACCCGATAAGCTGAAGGCTATGACCGACAAGTTCGGCTTAAAGATTACCAGCGCCCACCTTAACCACCTCTACGAGGCGCCAGCCACAGAAGAGGTCGCACCCACGGAAGATGTTGTGCAAGAGGATACAAAGGATGTTGCGCAAGAGGGCACGGGAGATAATACAAAAGAGGGCGCAGAGGTAATAGCGCAAAAGGAGGAAAAGAGCGACCCCAATGATGAGTGGTGGTGCAAAGCGTTGGATATTCACAAGAAGTTAGGATGTCGCTACATCGTGATGTCTCGCCTACCCGACTACCCCACCGAAGAGGTTGTTGCAGAGTACGCTACATACTTCAACCGAATAGGAGAGCTCGCAGCCGAGCGTGGAATGCAGTTCTGCTACCACCCCCGACAGCAGGAGCTCAAGGCGGCAGATGGCACTTCGCCCTTTGAAGTGATAGTGGCTAACACCGACCCCGAGAAGGTACACTTCGAGATAGACACATACGAGGCTGCCGAGGCTGGCGTAGATGTCAACGAGCTACTAAAGAGGCTCACAAAGCGAATTACGCTGCTCCACATACGAGACTACGGAATCGTAGGCGAGAGCGAAAAGATAGATTTTGAGAAGATTATCGCCGAAGGAATACGCACAGGAGTGAAAGATATCTTTGTGGAGGTGCGTAACTTCTCACTACCCCCGATGAATTGCGTGGAGCGCAGCTTCTACAACGTAGAAAGCCTGCCAAGCATAAGCTACTAAGGGGCGTCGGATAAAGCGGGGTGCCAAAGAGCGACAAGCAGGAGCGCAAGCTGGGACACAAGCTGGGACACAAGCTGAGAGGTGCAGACTGTGATTGTACGCACGCCGAAAACCGACAAAAAGAGAAAAGAAAATAATAAGAGCAAAAAGCTTAAATTATAGAAACACTTTATTAACCTAAAAAAATTAACAACAATGTCAAAGAAAATCTCAAGAGCTGACTTTTTGAAGACCTCTGGTGCAGGTCTGGCAGCAATGACAGTTGTCCCCAACAACGTTATGGGTGCAGCTTTCGGACACAAGGCTCCATCTGACAAATTGAACATCGCAGGTGTTGGTGTTGGTGGACGTGGTGCAAGCGTCCTCAACGACTTGAAGGAGGAGAACATCGTTGCATTGTGCGATACCGATTGGAACTATGCCAAGGGTACGTTCAACCGTTACAACAAGGCTCAGCGTTTCTGGGACTGGCGTGAGATGTACGACAAGATCGGCAACCAGATTGATGCCGTTATGTGTGCAACTCCCGACCACACCCACGCATTGGTAGCAGCTAACGCTATGGAGATGGGCAAGCACGTATATTGCGAGAAGCCCCTTACTCACTCTGTTTACGAGTCACGTCTTTTGACTAAGCTCGCAGCTAAGAACGGCGTTGCTACACAGATGGGTAACCAGGGTTCATCTGGTGAGGGTGTAGAGCAGGTATGTAACTGGATTTGGAACGGTGAGATCGGTGAGGTAACACGTGTTGACGCTTTCACTGACCGTCCTATCTGGCCCCAGGGCTTGATGGTTCCCAAGGAGGTACACACTATTCCCGAGACTTTGAACTGGGATTTGTTCCTCGGTCCGGCTAAGTATCGTCCTTACAACAACGTATACCAGCCTTGGAACTGGCGTGGTTGGTGGGACTTCGGTACAGGTGCTTTGGGTGATATGGCTTGCCACATCTTGCACCCCGTATTTAAGGCTCTCCAGTTGGGTTACCCCACTAAGGTTCAGGGTTCTTCAACAGCACTCTTGACCGACTGCGCACCTCAGGCTCAGATGGTAACATTGGTATTCCCCGAGCGTGGTAAGAAGGATAAGGTTAAGTTGCCCGAGGTAACTGTAACTTGGTATGATGGTGGTTTGACTCCTCCTCGTCCCGAGGGATTGGAGCCCGGTAAGAACCTCAACATGCAGGGTGGTGGTGCTATCTTCTATGGTACTAAGGACATCCTCGTATGCGGTTGCTACGGTGTTAACCCCTACTTGGTATCAGGTCGTGTTCCCCAGGCTCCCAAGCGTGCCCGCCACGTCGAGCTCTCACACGGTAAGGACTTCGTTCGTGCTTGTAAGGAGGATAAGGCAAATCGTGTAAAGACTAACTCTGACTTCTCAGAGGCAGGTCCTTTCAACGAGATGGTAGTAATGGGTGTATTGGGTGTACGTCTCCAGGGCTTGAACAAGGTTCTCGAGTGGGACGGTGCTAATATGGAGTTCACTAACATCAAGGACGACGAGACTATCAAGATTATGATTGAGGACGGCTTCTCAATCCACGATGGTCACCCCACATTCAACAAGACTTACACCGATCCTATCAACGCTAAGCAGTTCGTTAGCGAGATGATTAAGCACAACTATCGTGAGGGTTGGGGTGGTTTGTTGCCCAACATGCCTAAATAATTGACAACAATTAAAAACGATTATTAGAAATGAAAAAAGTATTAATGATGGCTGCTATGGTATCTATGCTCGCATCTTGCGGCGGTAACGGTGCCAAGAAGGCAGAGGCTCCTGCTGATGACGCTAACACTATCGTATTGTTCGATGGTTCAAGCCTTGACGGTTGGAGAGGTTACGGTAAGGATCACGTTCCCGCACGTTGGACTATCGAGGATGGTTGCTTGAAGTTTAACGGCTCAGGCGGTGGCGAGGCTCAGACTGGCGAGGGTGGCGATATTATCTTCGCTGCTCAGAAGTTCAAGAACTTCGAGTTGGAGTTGGAGTGGAAGATCTCTAAGGGTGGTAACTCTGGTATCTTCTTCTTGGCTCAGGAGGTTAAGAATGATAAGGGTGGCTACGAGCCTATCTACGTATCTGCACCTGAGTGCCAGGTATTGGATAACGAGAATCACCCCGATGCTAAGTTGGGTAAGGACGGTAACCGTATGTCATCTTCATTGTATGATATGATTCCTGCTAAGCCCCAGAACTCTAAGCCCGCAGGCGAGTGGAACAAGGTTAAGATCTTGTGCTACAAGGGTACAGTTGTTCACTACCAGAACGATGAGCCCGTTGTAGAGTACCACTTGTGGACTGACCAGTGGAGAGAGATGATCGACAACTCTAAGTTCAGCAAGGAGAAGTGGCCCGTAGCTTACGAGCTCCTTACTAACGTAGGTGGTGAGAACCACGAGGGTTACATCGGCTTCCAGGATCACGGTGACGATGTTTGGTTCCGCAACATCAAGGTTAAGGTTCTCGAGTAATCAGAATTTTACCTAAAACGATAGGGCTGCCCGCAAGGGTGGCCCTTATTTTTTTGGTTGTTGGATAAGTGTTGGGAGGTAATGTTGAGATAGGTGTTATAGGTGCTATAAGTATTATAGGTATTATATAACTCTTATAACTCTTATAACTCTTATAACTCTTATAATACAAAAAAAGTCTGTCCCGAAGGACAGACCGTAAACAAAACCTAATATTTAGTACTATTACATTGCAAACGAAAGCGTAACACCAATGCGGCAAGGCTTGCCGTGGTTGTAGAAGTTGTTATTCATCGACTTAAAGTAGAATGTGTAGAAGTCGGTATTTGTTAGGTTACGTCCCCACAACGATAGCGAGAAGTCGCCCTTGCGAAGCTCTACCGATGCATTCAACTGAGAATAAAAGTCCTGAGAGAGTGTATTCTCCTCATTCCAATAAATCTTACCTGCACCCTGCCAAGAGGCATTCACGGCAATCTCGTCAAGCAGACGACCACCAATCCAATGGCTATAAGATGCACCCAACGATGCTGTATGCTGAGGAGCATAAGGAAGATGATTACCAGAGTAATCGTTGATACCATCGTTAAACTCCATAAACTTCGCATTTGTGTAACCATAGTTTGCCATCAAGCGCAAGTGGCTCATATTCGTGAGCTTAAATACATCCCACGATGCCGATAACTCAACACCACGGCTACGTGAATGACCCGCATTAGACATCATACGACCTGTTGTAGTTCCCTCAGGGAAGACAGTGAGCTGCTGGTCACGGCACTCAATCCAGAAGGCAGCAAAGTCCAGATTCACACGTCCCTCGGCAAACTTCAAGTGACCACCAACCTCGTAATTCCAGCTATACTCGGGGTCATAGGTAGTAACCGACGCAGCATCGTAGGGCGACGACTCCTCGCCTGACGAGGGGCGACCCATAGCCGACATAGCATCGTTCATCAACGACGACTTCACCTTATTCTGCAAAATATCTGAGAATATCTGCGTGTTGAATCCTCCCGCCTTATAACCACGTGTTACAGTCGCATAGAGGTCACCAGCACCCGTTGTATAGTTCACGGCAAACTTAGGCAACAACTCCAGAAAATCCATCTTCTCCTCGCCCTTGAATGGCACCTCAACCAAGCGGAAGTCGGGAATCATAGGCGGCATACCGGGACGCATTGCACCCATCTTGTAGCCGATAGCCGAGTAGTTATCGTAATTCATCTTCGAGGCCTCATAATCCAAGCGCAGACCCGCTGTAAAGCGCCAACGCTCGCCCGCCTTAACCGATGATTCGTGATAGAGAGCAAGACCATAGGTCGGAAGGTCGAAGTTACTTGCGATAACAAACTCGTCACGGTCGAACTCCAGCAGATTCTTAATCATCGCAGGCATATTGCCCAAAATAAGGTTATCGATACCATCCGGCAAGATTGTTACGGGGGCGCTCATATCAATCTTCTTATAGAATCCATACGCACCCACAATCCACTGCCAGCGGCGAGACAAATCGTTCGAGCGAAGCACAATATCCTCTGTGATGGCGTGCTCGTGCTGCTCCTGCTCGAGTGTGAAATATGACAATGGCGTAAGGTCGTTATCCATACGCATACGGTCGTGCATAAACTGATAACTTGTTGTGGCAGTGAACTTAATCTTATCGTTAGTGTGCGAGAGGACAAGTCCATCGCTGAACGAATAACGCATATATCCGCTGAAATCGTTGTAGTTCACATCGCCTACCGTATCATTCTCGGCATTGTAGAGCGCATAGGCATAACCACCCTCGTTGTTGTAGCCAAACGAAGCGGTGTTGTCAATCTCCCAGCCACGACCCAAATCGCCAACCAATCGCAGACGACCGCCACTACTCTCGCCCCAATCGACATCACTACCGTCAAATGCGTTGTCGAAGAAGCCATCGGTACGGTTATAGTAGCCACCCACAGAGATGCCAAACTTACCACCCTTGCTACGACCATAGTACGACGCCTTGGCACGCAACGTATTTCCCGAGCTATACTCCACCAAAGCACGCACACCCTGATAGTTCATCGGCGAGAGCGTGTAGATGTTCATCTGACCACCCATCGTGTTACGACCATAGAGCGTACTCTGAGGACCTCGCAACAACTCGATGCGAGCCACGTCCAACATATCGAAGTCGTAGTTATTCTTATTCAAGTATGGCACGCCATCGACCGTAAGACCAATGATAGGCTGGTCAATGCGTGCGCCAAAGCCACGAACGTAAATCGAAGAGGTCATCTTAGAGCCATAATCAGGTTGGTAGAAGTTAGGCATAATGGCTGAAAGCTCCTTTATCGACAGGATACGTTCGTTGCGAATCAAATCACCACCTATGACGCTTGACGAAATAGGCTGCTGTTTAAGGGCGTAATGCTGCTTAGGCATACGCACGCTAACACCCACCTGATCCAAAGCGACAATCTGCTCGTAGAGCGTTGTATCAGCCTTCTCGGGCTCAACGGCAAAAATCTCTACGGCGCTCACAAGAGCAAGAAAGAGTATAAATAATCTTTTCATCGTAAAAGTTTGAGTTTTCAAAATTAACTCGACAAAGGTAAAACATATTGCCACGCACATCAACTATTATTATTGATAGTTTTCGAGTGCGAGTTTTTAGAAAAAAATTACTATCTTTGTGTTAATTGGAATTTACAAGTAAAACCTAAAACTTTATACTATGTCTAAGAAATTATCACGTGCCGACTTCCTGAAGAGTACGGCTGCTGGAGCGGCTGCAATGACAATCGTTCCAAATAGTGTTATGGGTGCGGCATTGGGTCATAAGGCTCCATCCGACAAGCTCAACATCGCCGGTATCGGTATCGGAGGTCGTGGTGCAAGCGTACTTAAAGACCTTGAGCAGGAGAATATCGTAGCTCTGTGCGACACCGACTGGGCATACTCAAAGCATATCTTCGAGCGCTACCCCAAGGCTAAGCGCTTCTACGACTGGCGTGAGATGTACGACAAGATTGGCAGCGAGTTCGACGCTATTATGTGTGCTACGGCTGACCATACACACGCCATCATCGCATCGGAGGCAATGAATCTGGGCAAGCACGTATATTGCGAGAAGCCTCTTACACACTCTGTTTATGAGTCACGTCTGTTGACAAAGCTCACGGAGAAGACTGGCGTCGCAACTCAGATGGGTAACCAAGGCTCATCGGCTGAGGGCGTTGAGACCGTTTGTAATTGGATTTGGAATGGCGAGATTGGAGAGGTAACTCACGTCGAGGCATTCACCGACCGTCCCATCTGGCCACAGGGCTTGATGACACCCAAAGAGGTACACGCCGTGCCCGACACCTTGAAGTGGGATTTGTTCCTCGGTCCGGCTAAGTTCCGTCCATATAACAACATCTACCAGCCTTGGAACTGGCGTGGTTGGTGGGACTTTGGTACAGGCGCATTGGGCGATATGGCGTGCCACGTGTTGCACCCCGCATTTAAGGCACTTAACCTTGGCTATCCCTCTAAGGTTCAGGGTTCATCGACAGCTCTTTTGACCGACTGCGCACCTCAGGCTCAGATGGTTACATACACCTTCCCCGAGCGTGGCAAGATTCACAACATCAAGCTCCCCGAGGTTACTCTGCGCTGGTACGATGGCGGTATCACTCCTCCCCGTCCCGAGGGCTTGGAGCCTGGCAAGGATTTGAACGTAGCGGGTGGTGCAACAATCTTCTACGGCACGAAGGACATTCTGGTATGCGGTAAGGATGGTCGTCAGCCCTACCTCGTATCGGGTCGAGTACCTAAGGTGCCCAACCGTGCGCTCCACGTCGAGCTCTCACACGGTAAGGATTGGATTCGTGCTTGTAAGGAGAATAAGGCTACACGCAAGACTACGGCTTCGAACTTCTTGGAGGCAGGTCCCTTCAACGAGATGGTCGTAATGGGTGTATTGGCAGTTCGCTTGCAGGGCTTGCACAAGATTTTGGAGTGGGACGGCAAGAATATGCAGTTCACAAACATCGGCGACAACGAGACGTTGAAGATTATGATTGAGGATGGCTTCTCAATCCACGATGGTCACCCCACATTCAACAAGACCTACACCGACCCCATCAACGCTAAGCAGTTCGTGAGCGAGATGATTAAGCACAACTACCGTGATGGCTGGAAGCTGTGCGATATGCCTAAGTAGAGGTTTTTGCAACAACAATAGAGAGGCTGCCAACATCAGTTGGCGGCTTTTTTTTATTTTTTTCGCACTTCACTGCGGGGTGGCTTTTTTATTTGATAAAATAGCCATTTTACGACCTATCATTTATTATAGTTTTATCTTTTCAATAAAATACATATATTTGTAATATGAATTGCCGTCCAAAAATAGCTGTCATTCACCCTAATTCGCTCTGCTGTCTTGCTATGCGAACTATCCTGACGGATATTGCCCCCTTTGTGGGTATGTTCCGTGAGGTGGATATTGTGGCATATAACTCTATGGACGAGTTTATGGAGGATAGCCCCGAGGCAACGATTCACTTCTTTATCTCCGCCGAGACTCTCGCCGAGAATATGCCCTTCTTTGCGCCCCAGCAGCGCCGTTGCATCGTTCTAAC
>JAFNUH010000055.1 GCA_017384185.1 Alistipes sp. | reverse complement strand
TATTACCGTAAACCGTATGAAGTACCGTGCCATCCTGAAGAAGTCGCTGGACGAGATTCTGGAGCAGAAGTATGAGTGGATGCGTGACAGCGTAGAGTCAAAGGTCTTTGGTATTGGTCTTGAGAGCTATACCGTTGGTAGCAACGATTTCTATATCGGCTACGCTGCTCAGAAGGGTATTATGGTTACACTTGATACGGGTCACTTCCACCCCACAGAGTCTATCGCAGACAAGATGTCATCACTGTTGCTCTTCACGCCCGAGGTTATGTTGCACGTGAGCCGTCCCGTACGCTGGGACTCTGACCACGTGACAATCATCAATGACGAGACTTTGGATTTGACAAAGGAGATTGTACGTTGTGACGCATTGGGTCGTGTACACATCGGCTTGGACTATTTCGATGCCTCAATCAACCGTATCGGCGCTTATGTAATCGGTGCTCGTGCAACACAGAAGTGTCTGTTGCAGGCGTTGCTTGAGCCTTTGACTACGCTGCGTGAGTATGAGGCTGAGGGTAAGGGCTTCGAGCGCTTGGCTCTGCTTGAGGAGTGCAAGTCATTGCCGTGGAGTGCCGTATGGGATATGTTCTGCTTGAAGAACAATGTTCCCGTGGGCGAGGAGTTTATTGCCGATGTAAATAATTACGAGGCAGAGGTTACATCGAAGCGAGCATAACCTATGGAGATTATAATAGGTCTTTTGATTATTGCTATCGGCGCATTCTGCCAATCGAGTAGCTATGTGCCGATTAACAAGATAAAGAGCTGGAGCTGGGAGTCATATTGGCTTGTGCAGGGCGTATTTGCGTGGCTTGTATTCCCAATTCTTGGTGCTTCATTGGCTGTACCCGAGGGGGCATCGCTCGTGGAGTTGTATCTCTCGCACCCTAAGGAGAGCCTATTGACAGCTCTGTTTGGCGTGCTGTGGGGCGTAGGCGGTTTGACCTTTGGTCTTTCGATGCGTTACCTCGGTGTCGCATTGGGTCAGTCACTCGCATTGGGTACTTGTGCTGGTTTGGGTACAATACTCACTCCCCTATTCTTAGGTCGTCCGGGTGACTTGACTGCATCGGTAATCTCTGGTGTTATTGTAACACTTTTGGGTATCGCCATCATTGGCGTTGCTGGTCATATGAAGTCACAGTCGCTTTCCGACGAGGAGAAGCGTGCCGCAGTGAAGGACTTTAACTTCACGAAGGGTATCGCAGTAGCGTTGTTGGCAGGATTTATGAGTGCTTGCTTCAATATTGGTTTGGGCTTTGGCGAGGTGTTGAACTTCGGTGACGCAACTGCTGATATTTACAAGACGTTGCCCGCAACATTTATGGTTACGCTGGGTGGATTTATAACAAATGCCCTCTATTGCCTCTACCAGAATCTTCACAATAAGACATTCTCGGACTATGCAAAGGGCGATATTTGGGTAAACAATCTACTCTTCTGTGCTCTGGCGGGTGTGCTGTGGTATAGCCAATTCTTTGGCTTGAGTCTGGGTAAGGGTTTCTTGACCGACTCGCCCTCGCTTATGACCTTCAGCTGGTGCATACTTATGGCTCTGAATGTTGTCTTCTCGAACGTTTGGGGTATAATCCTCAAAGAGTGGAAGGGATGCTCACGTAAAACAATTGCCGTACTTTTGACAGGTATTGCTATACTTATAATTAGTTCTTTCTTACCAGAAATTTTAAAATAATTACTCACCAAAAAATTTATAGAGAATGGATAATGCTACAAAATACCATTATTTAATTCCCAATAAGTCTGATGAGCAATATGGTTGTACTATAAATTCCGTTGGCTCACAGAATGTTGCGCCTAACGAGAATTACCCTAACATTGAACATTCGCAGGGATATGTGTTTGACCCCAATCACGGACGCATCTTACACGAGTATCAACTGCTTTACATCGTTAAGGGACGAGGTGTATTCTCAGATAAAAATGGGACACACCAAGTATCAAAGGGTTCGCTCATACTTATTCGTCCTGGCTGCTGGCACACCTATAAGCCGCAGGAAGATGTTGGGTGGAATGAATACTTCATCGGATTTAGTGGTTCCGAGGTCGAGCACGCTGTGGAGATGCTCTTTGGAGCTGATGAGCAGATTTTCAACGTCGGTCAAAACAAGGAGTTGATAGAGTTCTTTCAGCGGGCTATAAAAATTGCATATGATGACCGCATAGGTGCTCAGCCCCTTTTGACCGGCATCGTGATGCATATGCTTGGCATTATTAACTATACGGTACGTAACGAGACGCTTACAACCGACCGTTTAGTGCAGATTGTGGAGAAGTCGAAGGCTATTATGCAGGAGCACGTCTTGCAGGATATAGACTTTGAGGAGTTGGCGGCACAGTTGAATGTAAGTTATTCGTGGTTCCGTAAGATATTCCGAGAGTACACGGGTTATCCCCCTGCAAAGTATTTTACGCACGTGAAGTTGCGCCACGCACAATACCTTCTGACCGATACAAGCGAATCGATAAAGGAGATTGCATTTATGCTAAACTTCAAGTCGGCAGAACATTTCTACACTACTTTCAAACGCACGATAGGCTGCACGCCCAATGCGTATAGACAAATGACAAATAGAGAATAAACGAAAAAGAGAGTGCTAAACACTCTCTTTTTTTATCTCCTCCATCAAACCTTCGCAGCCATCCTCCAAGAGGTCTAACACCAACTCGAAGCCCTCACGTCCCTCATAGTACGGGTCGGGGACATAGCTCCATTCGGGATGGTGGCGACAGAACTCAACGAAACGATATACCTTGCTAAGATATGCTCGCTCGGGAGCTAATCTCGTTACATTTTCGTAATTCATATCGTCCATAACGATAATCTTGTCGAACTGCAGGAAATCCTCCTCACGGAATTTGCGAGCACGATGTGTAAGGTTATATCCACGTCGTGAAGCTGCTGTGCGCATACGTGGGTCGGGCAAATCGCCTGCGTGACCGCCATACGTGCCAGCAGAGTCAATCTCTACCCTATCTCCCATCCCGTGCGCTGCAACAACATCCTCCATCACGCCGTGTGCCGCCGGAGAGCGACATATATTACCGAGGCAGACAAAAAGTATTCGTGTTAATTTACTATTGCTCATAATCTTAAAATCTAATTTTTATATCGGTTTACATTGTGGTTTACGAAATACAAATATACTTTATTTATATGGAGTAACAAAATTTGCGCAAAAGTAGCGTGTGGAATATTTTTTGAAAATACGATGGTATGGGAAAATTAAAAGAAAACGCCACAGAGCTGGCTATACTATTTTTGAGAATATTTATCGGGGGCGTGATGCTCCTGCATATGGTTGGTAAGTTGCAGGACTATGATAATGTTGTGCTCGATTTCTACTCGTTGCTAAGTATGAGTCAAGCGACATCGTTTGCGCTGACAATAATCTTTGAGGGTCTGTTTGCCGTAATGATAATTATGGGCGTTGGAACACGTCTTGCCGCATTGATGATGTGCGTAGTCTCGGCTATTGCATTAGGCGAAGCACTTGTCGTTAGCGAATTATCTGACGCAAGCTCAAAATTACAGTTTATATATTTCGGCATCTACCTCACGCTGTTAATATCAGGTGGTGGAAAATATGCCCTTAGCGAGATAATTCTGCCCGACAAAAATGTTCTAAATCGCTAATTTCTCAGCTAAAAAGAGATAAAATACTCAAAGACAATATTTTTTTTTCTAAATTTACACCGTTAAACCGAAAATGCGGAAATTCCATTATGAAAAAGAGTATTATTTTATTGTGCGCCTTGTTCTTCTCTTTTGTCGCAAATGCACAAGATA
>JAFNUH010000054.1 GCA_017384185.1 Alistipes sp. | reverse complement strand
TTTCTTCAACTCGCCAAGAAACGTTACCATTTTGTCTATATCACCAAAGAACAAACTTTCGTCAATATCTTTACAACGTACAATTTTCTCTCTTGTAAACGCAAATGGATTTTCTTTTTCTATGCGCTCAATAGCCTTTTCCGCCATCTCTCGATTATCGCAAAAATTTTCTTCTAAAAATTTTTTTCTTATATTCTTTTCCATAATGCTTGTTTTCTTTATTTGTCCGACTTACTTCTTCTCGATGTAATACTCCACATAATGATAGTTGTTAGAATCATGAGGGCTGCTAAAGGTTGCGTTTTCCTTGTGCCTGATGATACCATCACCGAATCTACCAGCGTAAACCTCATCCCATTCTCCGCCCTTGCAGATATAACCCCTACGACTTGCGAGATGGTGGTATGCCAACTCAACCCTACGTGGCTTATGCTTTACTACCACATTATCCTGAATGGCGAATGTCTCTGCCTTCTGCTTGGTCTCAAAATACTGAGTGCGATAAAAACCATTGATTGTGAAATCTAACCTATATCGAATCATAATGCTTATTTCTTTAAATTGTTTGACTTATAGGGTGGGGCTTGCGCCCCTGCCCTGATGCTATGCGAGTCCGTACTTCTTTATTGTTTCCAAATGCTTTTCAGATTGAGCTTTCAGTAAACGATAGTATTCCAACTCTCCAACTATTTCCATCTTAATTCGGTTATCGTTGATGTCGCTATATATATCATTCTTTACGATGTCCTTTGCTATCTCAGATGAAAAGAATGTAGGATATAAAGGCGAAAACTCATAAGTTGTGCGGTTTGTTTTGTCTGTTGTTACACACATCATACGCTCCTTATTTATTACTATGCTATTGCATTTAGAAATGCAGCAGCCATAAATCTCAGGATGGGTAATGTGCTCAATCTTTTCGTTACATACCTTAACTACGTTCTCGTTGTACTTAACTACTTCCTTAAAACTTGGAATGTTGTTTGATGTTGTACTCATAATCTTGTGCCAGTTTATAAAGCGTTGCCCCCGCATCTAAATAGTGAATAATTATTGTTTGATGCTGCAAAATTACAAAATTTATAAATACGAACAAAACATTTTCCCTACTTTCTTCTATTTTTTAAAGTTTTTTAAAAGTTTGGGACATAAAAAAAAGGGGACTCCGTCACGAGACCCCGATTTTCTCTACTCCTAACCTTTTCATCGTCTGACGGAAGGCGGTACACCCTATCAGATAGATGTAATCACGCTCCACCTTGCTGAATCCAATCAGTTTCTTCTGCATGACCAGCGAGAACGAGGCAATCATATTCTCCACGTCCCACACCCCTTTCTCCTTCATCCTGTCAACGGATGTCCTGCACAGGTGCGCCCGATTATACAGAGCCATGTTCGTCGCCTTACGCACCAGCTGCTCTTCGCTGAGCATGACCTTCTTCATCTCTTCTCGGTACTCCTTCATTGCGAGGACATCACCGACCTTCAGTTTCTTTAGTTCTTTTTCCTTCATACCTTCTTATCCTTTAGTCTTATCTGAATAAATCCCCTCCGCTCCGTCTCACGCAATAACGCCCAATCCTCTTCTTTGACGTCTACTGGGTGACAGCTCTCCCCGTTGACGGAGACACAATGCGGAAAGCCGAAACGCTCTTCTATCCTGCGTATCTCTTCCCATGTGCAGCTGTAATAGATATATACATCCTTCATCGCTTAGAATGGAAGAGGCTTATCCTTTTCCTGATAAGGTGCCTGAGGGTCGCCCTGCTCATAGTCGGAGAAGAAGCTGTACTCAGGATGGAACTTGACATATTCCTCACCGATAGAGCCGTTTCGGTTCTTCTTCAGCTTCAGCTTCGCCCTCGTCACGTCCTTGTCAGGTCGGCTGATGAACACACATTTGTCCGCTGCTTCTTCTATCTGTCCGCTGCCTCTAAGATTTCCCGTATCATCCTTGCCGTCCTTCGGTCGTGACAGCTGACTGAGTGCCACGATGCAGATGCCGAACTCTTCTGCGAGGTTCTTCAGGTCTCGGCACATATCACCCAACAGCTGCTCTCTGTTCTCTTCCTTTCCATTGGCGAGAATCTGCAAGTAATCAATGAACACTATCTTTATGCCCTTCTGAGCAACGAGCCTGCGTATGGAAGCCTTTATTTTCGGGAAACTGCTCTTGTTCTTCTCGTCGAAGAAGATGGGAAGATGCGCCAACCGCCTCGTTCCGTCATAATACCTGTTGTACTCGTCATCACTGAGCTTGTCATATAGAATCCTGCTTGACGCAATCTTGATATGGCTCGACATGATACGGGATGTCAGCTGCGCTGCCGACATCTCCAACGTATAGAACACGCAAGGAATCCCGTTACATGCCATGTTATAGCAGATAGACGTCGCCAATGTCGATTTTCCCGCTGAGGTGCGCCCCGCCATAATCACCAAGTCTCCGCCGTGGAATCCGTAACGGCTATCGAAGATATGCAGCCCCGTAAGCATCCCGCAGCTATCCTCTCCGTTCTTACGACCTACCACGTCATTCGTCACCTGAGCCATAGCCTGCTCGAAGGTGATGATGCCTCCGTCATCAGAGCCTGCTATGATGCTGTTCAGTTCCTTCGTCAGAGCCTGCAAATCCTCAGTCCGTAATGTCGGGTCACCGACCATCGTCTGTCCCTTGTAGCATACCTCGTTGAACCGCCTGCGTATAGACAGGTCGTACAGCTCGATGGCGTGCTGACGTGCCACGTCCCCCGACATGGTGCTATCCACCAGCATACGTCCGATGTTCACGTTAGCCTTGACGAGGTAAGGCGCTGCCGTTGTAAGGTCTATCGTCTTACCTTCCTTCTTCAGGCTTTGCAGTACGCCATAAGCCGTGCGGCAGTCATAGTCAGAGAAAAGTTCTTCCTTCAGGATGTCGGACAGACCGTAGAATGTATTCTGATTCGTGAGACATGCACTAATGACATATCTCTCTGCATCCGTATTCGTCAGATTCGTGTAGTTCATAGCTTAATCCTCCTTTTCTCTTAGCCATCCCGTTATAATCTTCTCGACATCGCTATAACGGAACTTGTCGATATTCTCCTCTATGTACGTCAGCTTCTCTTCGACATAATCAACATTACTCAGCTCCACAAGTCTTATGTAACCTCCATAGGACAGCGGTATGTATGCCTCGCTGATACGCTGATGCTTCGATTGCATATAGTTCTTATATGCCTTAACCCTTTCGTCGTCGCCTTCCCTGACCTCGTAGTATGCTTTCTTCTCGTAATCAGAGAAATCATCCTCCCACGTCCTTCTGTGTAGATAGGTCGTCGGGTGCTGGATGATACGCTTCTCATAGTGTCTCGCCTCCTGATACGGCTTGATACCCTCGAGAGCCGCTGCCTTATCCTTCTTACTCAGGCGGTTCCATGCCCTGCGAGCCCCCTGCTTGTCTACCTTCTTATCATAACGCTGCCAGAACACCTCGAAGTCATCCTGCGTCTCTTCCGTCGGCTGAGGCTCTTCTTCTTCCTTCTTCTCCGACTGCTCGATGTAACCTCTTACGTCCTCTTCCGTGATTGGTTCGCCTGAGAACACATAGACCACCTTCGTGTACTTCCCATTCTCCTTCGGTCTTGACATCACGCAGTAGCCTTGATTTCTCAGCTCCGTTATCGCAGAGCGCAGCGCACTCTCCCCGTCCTTGATGATTGACACCATACCCTTCACGCTGAAGTCCCAATCGTCGGGAAGAGCAAGTATCATGCTCAGCACGCCCTTTGCCTTGCAGCTAAGGGACTTGTCACGCAGGAAGTGGTTCGGGATTGTCGTATAATCACGACTCTTGATTCTTAGAAACTCATTCATATCTCCACTTAATTAAAAAAAGCGCTGTTAAGGAGCTGTCAGGTTAAGTGGAGAACCCGTGGGCGTTACCGCTACCACACTCCCTAAGGTGCGCTTTGACTTCTGTTAATCAGGTCTGTGTTCCACCTTCGACGCCGCAAAATTACAAAACTTTTATTAAGTTCCTTCCTTTTTACGGATTTTTTATACTTTTTTAAAATTTGACGGATAGGAGGTGCGCTGCTTTTCCTCCCCGTTCCGTCTGCATACCAACCATATTTTACACAAAAAAAACGATAATATTACTACTAATTATAACTAAAAACCTTAAAGATTATGCTTCGCAGCGCACCCTACGGGACGCTTCCCGAGGGATGACCCTATTAATACTTTTGTCGCAAAAGTACATAGTTTTCCTCTTCGTTGTTCTCCACAATCTGCAATCTTGCTACTTTTTAACAATCTCACAGATGCCTTTTTCCTTGATGGCGATATAGCCCTTCTTCGTGAGGGACTTCACCACGTTGTATGCCGTCGGCAGGGCTACACCCATCTTAGCGGCGAGGTACGAATGATTGCAGTCCGTCGCCTGCTGACCTCCGTCGCTATCTGCCCATAGGATAGCGTACATCACCAACTCATTACCATTAAGATGGAGCTTATCGACCATGAACGGCTCCAATACTACACTCTTACTCTTTTCCATAATTCTTTCTATTTTTCTAAATAATCTATTACTGCCTGCTGTGCCTCTTCAAGTGAATAACACACAACATACTTGTTCTTGAACTTCTCGGCATTACGCTGGAACTGCTTCTGCGTATCACTCTGTCTGCCTCCCGCCTTCTTCATCTCTATCAGCAGGCTTGCATAGCCATGCTTCGGGATAAGCAATATCAGGTCGGCTACACCACTCAACGCCCCTTCGTCTTTCAGGTTCTTTGCCGTCCATGCGTTCCTCGCACCTCCATTGGGCACGGAGAAGAACACACCGCTTGCCTCAGGGTATCGCTGACGGAACCAGCTGACGAACCTAATCTGTATCTGTCTTTCTGTTAACGGCTTCATAATCTGTTCTTTTTCCTTTCCCTCCGCCTGCGGTTGTATTCCTTCTGCATCTGCAGACATTCCTTCGCCTTGCGGAAGTTCCTGATTTCCTTTTCTACGTGGAGAATATCAGTCACGGGTATCTCCCCGAGGTTGTACTTACGCTCACTCATAGCACCTCTATCAATGCGTGGAACAACTGACGATGGGGAAGCGACGCCCCCTCTATCATACGCTTCATCTGCTCTGCCTCTTCGGGCGTAAGATATATCTCACTCTCTCCCGATACCTGATTCCTCCCTGCTCTCATTATTTTTGCTTATTTTTCGTTCTAACGGGTTTTCTTTCTTTTCATATACAATTTACCACCTAAGAGTAAAACGACGGCTCAGACGGCTTTATTTTGCGCTCTCTGACCGAAAAGCGTCATGGCAGCGCCGAATATCAGGTCTGACTGACTGATTTTGTGCTCTTCCGTCGTCTCGATTGTACCCGTGACCCCGTCGCTGATTTCCCGCTTCTGCTGTATGAGGTCATACATATACTCGTCGATGGTGTCACGACCTAAGAGATACACGCAATTCACGGCGTTCTTCTGCCCGTTGCGGTGCGCTCTGTCCTCAGCCTG
>JAFNUH010000053.1 GCA_017384185.1 Alistipes sp. | reverse complement strand
CGTGTCACATACCAAACATCGGCAATTGATACAGAATCGGCAGGCTCCGCATCGGCAGGGTGCAGACCCTCACCAAATTTCTTAAGCAACACCTGGTCAATCTCCTTATTTATCTGAGCTAGAGTCTTTGTGCCGTAAATCTTACCAATCTTATACTCTGTCTGACCCTGATACATCAATGTGTCGGGACGCAAGCAGTTGTACTCCAACGACACCTTGGGGCTATACATATAGTTCACATAAAGACCTGCAATAGAGTCAACGGGCGCATACCACTTATCATCATAAACAATAGGCTCCTTCGAATCCTCCGTGTCTGTCTCCTCACCACGTGTCACGATAGGGCGCATATAGCTACGGCGCAGGCGCTGCTGCTCCTCAGCCTCATCCTTATTCTCAGGAATGGGAGCCAACCCACCATTTGCCTCGGCAAACGAGCGCACCCAATTATCCTCATACTCAACGGGATTTGTCACGTGACCCCAAACCTTGATATCGACAACCATCGGGCGGTTCTTATCCAGAGTATACTGACCCTCATAACCACCATCTCCAGACATACCATTGTTACCAGCGGCAATAGACGAAGGCAGGTAAAGACGCATCTTTGTTCCATAGCGAGCCGAATACTCCTTACCGCCGATATTCAACTTGTTACGCATCGAAAGATATGTACCCTCGGGCAAGTTAGAAGAGTTCTCCTCGCCGCAGAACAAGAAGTAGGGAACGTAGTGTGTATAGTCCGTATATGAGTTCTGCATACGAGCCAACTCCGAGTTACGTGTGAGCACAACGTTACCCGCCAAATCACGGCACGTAACATCGAACCACAACCAAGCATTATGATAACGCACAGGCACGCTATCGGCTACACCCTCATCCAAAAGCTCTACGTAATAACCACCATTAGGCTGGTAGTTATTAAGCAATTCAGGGCGATTGATTCTAATCCACTCCTCAAGTGCGATAGCCTCCATCTCATCATAGCTGAGCGTAACAGACTCAACGCACGAGCCAAATGAAAATGCTACGCATAATATGCAAAACAGACGATTTATAAGTCTCATATCTCTAAAAAACATTCGTTTCCACATAAAAAATTACTCTCCGCCGCCAACGCTCTCTATCGTATAGAACCACGCAACGGCAGACTGCTTGGGTACAACTCCCACTACTTTATTGTCGTAAGCGGCATCGAGTGTCATATACGCCTCAACAACGTCACCCTCACGACAACCAATTAACGAGGTGCTGACTCCTTTTATTATATTTGTCTCACCAATTTTTATCCTCAATGGCTCGACGCTCCAAAAGTCGGTATTCAATCCCGCAGCCTTCAACTCCGCCAACACCGTCGCATCGTTAGTAAGATATACCGACGAACGGGTGGGTGTATTACCCGAAAATACATAGGCGGTAAAGGTGAGTGTCACCTCATCGCCCTGCTTGATGGCGGGCTTTGCATCACGACCCTCATCGTAATATGTTGCAATATAGCGATATACCGAGTTTTCAAATCGCTCGTAAAAGGGAGGATTCATCTCCAGCGAGTTAGCAATATCCTTCACATTTACCAAACGAGGCATATGCGACGAGGTAAGATAGCGCTCGATGGTTGAACGTTGCTGTTCGGCAACATCCACCTCCTCGCCACCACACCCGACTGCAAAAATCAGGCACACGATGGCACATAAGCCTATAATCCATTTCAACTTCATATACCCTATAATCGTGCAAATTTAAGCAAAAATATCCATTCGTCAAATTTCGAGTGAATATTTCTGCCTTCAAAGCCTCATTATGAGCAAAAAAGCGGCAACTTACATCTAAAAATTCTACAATCGACGCAGAGCCTGACGCACAGCCTTCTCGACCGATATTGTAGGATTTTCATTAAGAATAGCCTTAACAACCTTCTCCGAAGCACCCTTCTGGAAGCCAAGCATAACCAATGCTGCAACCGTTTCGTCAACAACCTCGTTGCTCTGATTTGCCGCTGCAACGGGAGAGATATCCTTATCGGCACCCAACTCCAACATCTTACCGCTAAGCTCCACGATAATCTTCTGTGCAGTCTTGAGTCCCAGACCCTTAACAT
>JAFNUH010000052.1 GCA_017384185.1 Alistipes sp. | reverse complement strand
GTGAAAAGTTCTTTTTGTAATCGAGCAGCGACTTAGGTTGCTGACGTATATATAATGTTTAACTAAAATTTGAAGGCTATGAACGTACAGATCCAGTCAGTGAAATTCGATGCCAGCAGTAAGCTCATTGAGTTCATCGAGAAGAAATTAGCCAAGTTGGACCGTGTTGCTGAGGAGGCAACAGGAGTTGACGTAGTGTTGAAACTTGAGAAGGATGACGAGAAGGGAAACAAAATCGCAGTGATTACCTTGCGATTGCCCGGCGGAGACATCCGTGTAGAGGAGCAGGCGCACACCTTCGAGGAGGCTATTGACGCAGCCAAAGATGTCCTAAAACGCCAAATCGAAAAGCGCAAAGATAAATAATAGATAACAAAGAGGGTGCTAACTTTACTTGTTAGCACCCTTTTATTTTAAGAAACGGTATAACTCTATTTTATAGCCATATAACAAAAAAATATAGGTGCGAAAAGGATAATTCTCGAAAATAATGTTATTTTTGTAGATTAGAGGGGTTAAGACCTCGAGAGAGTGCAAAATAAATAATGACCGATAGAATATGAGACGTTTTTTACTGCTCGCAGTAGTAATTTTTATCGCACAGGGAGTGGCGGCGCAGGCGCTCAGCCCTGAGACCTTGGCTAAGCGTGCAAAGCGCAAGAATCTGACCGTAAAGGAGTGGAACACCGACTCGGCAAAGAAGAGCCGATGGATGGACCACCTGACCGTATATGACGAGGAGGGTCGCAAGATTGAGGAGATTGAGTACAATCAATTTGGTCAGATAGAGCGTGTTACGTGCGAATACGACCCCGTGACAAGTATGGTTATTCGTGAGGTTGTTTACGACCACCGCAACAAGCCGACACGTATTCGCAAGTATGAGTACAACGACGACGGCACAAAGTGCAAGCAGTACAACTACCTGCCCAGCGGTAAGTTGTACACGGTAAAGATTTTTGAGTATATCTTTGACGAGTAGCCCGATGACCTACGAGCAGCTAAATAGGCTATCGGTGTGGAGCCAGATGCCCACCATCACACTCGATGAGATGTCCGCCATCAAGCTGATGAATCGTGTCGATACAAAATATGTGATGCGTGAGTCGCAACTGGATGAAATGCTACGTATGGCTACGGCGGAGTACTCGGTGCAGGTGATTGACGACGTTAGGGCGTGCCGCTACACCACTCTATATTACGACACTGCCGACTACGATATGTACACCCGCCACCACAATCAGCAGCTCGTGCGCCAGAAGATACGAACACGCCGCTACGAGGAGAGCGCTCAGTGCTTCATCGAGGTGAAGAACAAGACAAACAAGGGTCGCACAAAGAAGAAGCGCATAGTAATCCCCGAGAGTGCCTTTGAGCAGGTGGCGCAGAATGCCGAAGCGGAGCGTTTCCTGCGTGAGCGTGCCAACTACCAGCCCGAGGATATTGCGCCTGCGCTGACGACAACCTTCGAACGCATAACGCTGGTGAACAAGGCTCACACCGAGCGCCTCACAATAGACCTGAACCTACGTTTTGGCAACGTGCGCAAGCAGACTACGGGCGAGATGGAGGGGTTGGTTATCGTCGAGCTGAAGCAGGATGGAATGTACTTCTCGCCGATGAAAGAGATACTGCAACAGCTCAGAGTAAAGCCCTTCAAGGTGAGCAAATATTGCCTGGGGACGGTGCTGACGGATGCCGACGTTAAGCAAAACCGCTACAAACAGAAGATACGACTCATTGAAAAGATGTTAAATAGTTAATACTACCCAAATTATGATACAACAAGACCAATTTTTAGAGTTTGACCCCTCGATTGCCGAGGAGTTTGGTTACGAAATATCGTCACAGATAAGTTTTCTCGAAGTCAGAAGGCACCAGCGTGGTGATTTCAGGTGAGGCCAATCCTGCAGCTGCAGAATACTATGCAATCTATCCTTACAGTTCAGGACATTCAATGAGTGCTGAAAATGTCTTTACTACTCAGATTCCAGCTCAGCAGCTTGTTTCGGCAGGCTCAATGGCTGATGACTGCGCTGTAATGCTTGCAAAGGCAGAGGGTGATGTGCTTCATTTCAAGAATGTCGCATCTCTTGTCAAGTTTGATCTTGCTGTGGATGGAGTAAAGTCCATGACTCTTATCGGTAACAATAATGAGGTGCTTGCAGGTCAGTTCCAGCTTGTATGGAATGAAGGAAATCCTCAGGTCCAGGGTTATGTGAAGCCGGAAGTTACAGTTACTCTTCGTGATGCGGCAGGTGCGGACCTTGCAAAGGGTGAATACTATTTCACCATCCTTCCAGCTGAGTTTACAAAGGGATTCTCAGTGATTCTCGGTATGAATGACGGCAGCCAGCAGATTGTAAACCGCAGCGCTGCACTTGCTCTTGAGAGAAACAAGATTTTCCGCACTCAGGCGGTTCCTGAAAATGCCTACAAGTCTCATGTCAGCAATTTTGTCAAGTACAACGACGGATTTCCTCTTACATACTGCCATGTTACACTTCAGAAGACAGCTGAGGATGCATATGCCAAGTATCTTAACGATGGATCGAATGTCGCTGTCGAGGACGGTGTCGTAGCAGTCAGCGCAGACGGAGTTTATTTCGTAGGTGACGAGGCTCAGAACGTTGTCTCACGTGTGATGGCATGTACGAGAGTTGTCCTGGCTGGTGATAACCCGGCTGTAAGATCAAAGGTGAATGTTCAGAGAGCATATCAGCCTGCAACAGATGAGAACGGAATCATTCTCTGCGCCGATCTGGATATGACTTCTGCACTTAATGACCTTATTATTCATAATCAGGAGTTTACATCATTCGAAAATATCGTTTTCAAGAATTGTAAGATCAATGCTCTTCAGCGTCACCTTGCTAACGTGGCTACAAAGGCGATCGATCTGGATTATCTTGTACTCGAGGATTGTGATGTGATGCTCAATAACGCTTCTCAGGCAAATACATATCTGATTACCACCAATAAACAGGCGGGTACTATTCATAATATTATTTACAAGAATAATGTCTTCCAGGAGGTTGCTGCAACCAGCGCTCTTCAGCAGTTCGCCTTTGCTAACTGTTTGAACTCAACAGGTACTGCAATCGGAAACATGACAATCACCAATAATACGCTTGTAGGTGCACAGACTATCAAGAACGGTTTCATCCGTGCAAAGTCAATGACCGGAGCCTGCGTTATCGAGAGCAACTTCTTTATTGAGTGTCATCCGGCTGCGACAGAGGTGAAGCTTCTGAATGTATCAACATATGACGCTGCCATGACTTATTCGATCAGGAACAATGTGTTCTTTGTTAAAGGCGCTACCAAGAAACTTGCTGCAGGTTCGGTACCTGCAGGTCAGGGAGACTCTTTCGAGATCCGTACATTTACATTCTATCCTCTTGCAGCTGACTGGAATCCGGCAAACGGAATCTTCGGATATGCAGACGGCCTGATGTATGGAAAACTTCAGTCTGACGGTACTATCAAGGAGGAGGGCAAGGTGTCTGATACCTGGGGTGCTCATCGCACTGTTTCTGCTGCTGCGTACAACCGTGCAGATAACAACTACTTGACTGAGAATTTAGGTAATTATTAAGATGTACCTTAGATGGCAGGAATAATTAACAGACATGCGATTGCTGCACTTGCAGCAGTCGCTGTCTTATCATGTGAACAGGCTGAGGTGGACCTTGTAACGCCGACTTCTGATATCCTTGTATTTTCGTCAGAAGAGGTCATTTCAGAAGTTCCATCCAAGACGCATTGGACAGGGGAGGGCCTCGAATGGTCTGAAGGGGATAAAATAGCTGTAACTTATAACTCTTCTGGAGTGTGGGGAGAGGCTTTTTATCTTTCAGATGCTTTGCAGCAGGATTGCCAGGCTGCAGAGTTCTATGTTCCGATGCAGGTGGAGACTTCTGGTAAAAATATCCGCTTCCACGCCCTGTATCCTGCCTCGATAATAGCTGGGGATTTTACCTCAGCGCCAAATGTTACGGTTTCAATACCATCTGAGCAGATAGCTCGTGGCGACTCCTTCGACTCATCTGCAGACCTGATGTCGGCTCGTTCGGTCAATGTCTATAGCTCCGTCCCTTCTGCATCTATACCTCTTTTGTGGACCAGGCTCGTTGCTCATGCACAGATTTCCATCAAACTGCCTCAGGGGGTATCTTTGCAGGATGTCAGCTCCGTGGTATTTACCGCAGATGATTCTTCATCTCTAGCAGGTTCTTATTCTCTTGATCTGACGGATCATTCACTCACTCCTGTAGATGCGACGAACAGCTTGACGATAAAGGTTGATGAAGCAGCCAGAACTGATGGACTCTTGAGGGTGTGGGCTGCATTTGCTCCGTCTCGTATATCATCGATGAGCTTCACGATAGAAACAGATGACTCTATTTATAAAAAGACT
>JAFNUH010000006.1 GCA_017384185.1 Alistipes sp. | reverse complement strand
TCTTGTAATCTGTGCCATCAGCATCATTGGTTGCAGCAATATGGATGATGCCGAGAGTGAAGTGAAAAGTATTGAATTGCTACGTACTAGTGAAAGTTGGAATGAGGTAGAACTGCCAGATTATCCACAGGGACGTCCGGAATTGGTGGCAGTGAAATATATTATTCCACCAGGAATGAAGTTGGGATGGCATCATCATGTGGCGATGAACCACGGCGTGTTGGTGCAGGGCGAACTGACCATTATTGCACAGGACGGAAAAACCAAGGTGATGCAAGCGGGTGAGGTAGTAGTGGAGATGGTCGATGCCATCCATCATGGTGAGAACCGTGGCACAGAACCCGTAGTGCTTTATATGTTCTACCTATCACAAAAGGATATGACTTTGACAGTGCAGCATCCTGAAATTCCGCTGGAATAAATAAGGCTACGACAAGATAAGATTCTTAATTGTTCATCCGCAGAGAATGCAGATAACACAGATAAATAATATCCGTTCGGAGATAAATCTGCGTTATCCATGTAATCTGCGGATGAAATTTTATGATGATACACCTTTGCTTAGAGCTTTAGACTTACAGCAAATAAATGAGTCGTTGTTGCCATAGTGCTTCCTGGTTTAACTCTCGGTTTAACTCAGCCTGTGTAAACCAGCAAAAAACAACAAAAAAACAGCTACTTTTTATTGTAACTGCGTTATTAACAGAGTAATAAAATACCAGCACGACAACATTTAATTATTTCATCATATCTCCAAAAAATCTTTTTCCTAATGCGTAGCGGATGACTATTGAGCCACGATATATATTTGTTGATTCAGTGGTGACGTTGCTGCGAACTGCTCGGCGTTTTTTGCCTAATGTTTTGTGTAGAGCAAAGAAATCACGATATGCTTTGATGGTTGCCTCAGCCAATGCCTTTTCGCCTTTAAGCAGATACATCAAGGCTGAGAGCATATCGGCAATAGGTCGCACGACGGCAACCAATATGCGCTGCGGTGTGGGAGCGCATTTGAACAACATTGAGAGGTTGTTGCGGTAGTTGAGGTATAGTTTGCGAGGAGATTCGTTTGGCATCGTGCCACCGCCCAGGTGATAGACCACCGAGCGAGGCTCAACCATAATCTTATATCCAGATAGTTGCATACGCCAGCAGAGGTCTATCTCCTCCATATGCGCAAAGAAGTCGGCATCAAATCCGCCTAATCGTCTAAACACATCGGCACGACAGCAAAATGCTGCTCCACTTGCCCAGAATACCTCCTGCGGGGTGTCGTACTGCCCCTTATCCTCTTCAAGCGAAGAGAGGATTCGTCCTCGGCAGAAGGGATAACCCAGGATGTCGATATATCCTCCCGCAGCACCCGCATACTCGAAGTACTCTCTGCGCCCGTAAGAGCGTAGTTTGGGAGCTACGGCTGCCACATTGCGATGATTCGTAAGCGTTGCCACCAGTGGCTCAATCCACCCTGCTGTAACCTCCACATCGGAGTTGAGCAAGACGAAAAACTCTGCATCTACCTGCTCCAAGGCTCGGTTATAACCCTCGGCAAAGCCGTAGTTTTCTGCTAAACGTATTATCTCTATTGTGGGGTAGTGGCGTTCGATAAAACTCAGCGAGTCGTCAGTAGAGCCATTGTCAGCCACGATGATATGCACCTGCGGCGGGGTGTGCTGCACCACGCTCGGCAGGAACTGCTCCAAGTGTTGCCGTCCGTTCCAGTTGAGTATTACGACTGCTGTACTTTTCATATCTTCTGTGCCTGTAACTCTGCCGGAGGAGTGTGCTTCCAGCGACGGTGTGACCACATCCACATCTCAGGATTGGCATTAATATCTGCCTCTAAGAGACGCACATATCGCTCCGTAATAGTGTATGGCTCAACCTGCTCCTCGCCATCGTATATGAGCGTGAAGTGACCCTCGTAGTGTCCTGCGCTGAGGCGACGAGGTGAGAAATAATATACGGGAAGGTTGTATTTCAGAGCAAGAGTCTCGCCACCCTCGAAAAATGCTGTCCACTGATGCAGAAGTTTATACCAGTGCATATTTGCTCGCAAGACGGGATTCTGGTCGGCGATAAGCCCCATAGCCATAGGGCGTTTGTTGCGATTATCGACAAAGTGGCGCATCGTACGCTTCATATCCACCAACTCGACATTCTTGTGTCGGCGGATGCGCTTCATCAGCTCATCCATAACCACATTTGTCAACTTGTGATATACGGCAACAAAGGTCTGGTCGGGTACAACAAGGCTCACGGTGCTACCTGCCTCCCACGGTCCAAAGTGAGCCGTAAGCATAATTGCGCTACGATTGCCAATCTCACGTTGCACCTTGTCGGCATTGACAACATTCATACGGTGCATAAGTGTTTTGTCGCTCACGCCTGCCTGACTTATCGTATTTATTATTTGCTCAGAAAGATTGCGATATGTGCCACGGCATATTTTGCAAAGCTCCTTCTCGCTTTTGTCAGGGAATGAGCGACGC
>JAFNUH010000408.1 GCA_017384185.1 Alistipes sp. | reverse complement strand
GTAACCGAGCCGATGCGGGCAATTATTCAGCGATGGGGTAACATCCCACACCCCGACAATTATATATTTCCGCACTTGGTGGGCGACGAAACACCGTTGAGAATGAAACGTAAAACGCAGTACCTTACACGTCTTATAAATCGAGCAATGGCGCATATTGCCGAGAGCCTGGGGATCGATCATATATCGACCTATACGGCACGCCACTCATTTGCAACGGTGTTAAAGCGTAGCGGTGCAAATATTGCTTATATATCGGAGTCACTCGGACATAGCAGTCAAAAGACCACCGAAAATTATTTAGCCTCGTTTGAGCGTGAGGAACGAGTGCGCAATGCGGAATTATTAACAAAATTTTGATGGTATATGAAGGAGTTATTTAATTGGGTAGAAACCAATGTGTCGTATTTTTACAAAGCAAATTTAGAACGTGTAGGGAATGCGTTTTCAGTAGATTATTTTCTCTCAATTCGAGAAATGGGAGAAGATGGCAGACCGCAGGGAGAGGTGATGCGTTATCAACAATTACTATTATCGACACTTGTAAGCGCAGATGATGGGTGTAGGAAATTTATATTTCGGCACTTATTCTCGATTGGTTGGCGATATTTTCAAGTGTGTTCTGCAGTATTTTCTCCTGAACGTGGGGCGTATTATGATATTATAGATGCGGAGTGTGATTATGCAACCATTAAAGATATAATTAAAACGTTTGGTGTTCTTAAAGACGATCTTTCCCAGTTTTATTATTGGGTTATGGTTTATCGTGAGGAATGGGGTTATAAAATTGAGGACTTGTTAAAGCCGTGCGATCACGATGAATTACTTAAATTGGTGTATGATTATTACGAACACCGAGAACCACCACAGCAAGAGGAAAGAAAAAAATATACAACATTAAAACCAACTCACCGCCGAGCTGCTGTTAAGATGTTAATTGAACATACGGGAGTAGCAAAGAATATTGACAAAACACAAATAGCTGCATTTGTTGAGGCGGTAACGGGTGGTAATATTGAGGTAAAACCGAAAGACACCGTAGCGTATAAACCGCTGACAAAAGATGCGGAAAGAGCTGCTAAAGAGTGGCTTAAACGTATAGGGATAGAGAAAAATGAAAATTAATATAATATTTAGGAGCGTCCGACTATTAGTCCTACGCTCTTTTTCGTTTTAGTTTTGCATCGTGGTTAATCACTTACGACCTGGACGCAGGTTTTTTTGTTTAACATTATAAAACGATGTGTTATGAATAATGGCATTATCCTGACAACGCCCGCAGAGTTGCAGGCAATAGTGGGGCAAGCTGTTGAGGCTATTATCCCACGTTTGGACGACTATCGTCGCAGACAAAAAGAGGTGAAAACTTCGGACAATCTATCCTTAAATGAGGCTATCGAGTACCTCAATGAGTTGGGGGCAACTACTACCCGATCGTCAATCTATAACCTAACATTTAGAGGACTTATCCCACACCGCAAAATAGGACGCCGTGCAGTATTCTCTCGTCGTGAGTTGAGGGAGTGGGTGGATAGTCGCACCCGTCGCCCAGAAGATGCGCAAAATGAGGCTAAAAAGCGCATAGGACAAAGTGCGTCAAGTGTCAAACGTAAGTAGTTGAGGGTATGAATAAGGCAATAAAAAAAGCTCCCGCCCCTGGTAGCCAGGAGGCGAGAGAAAAGAAGCATATCTTCGACAAAGATATAATATCTTTTTTACCAAAGCAAGAAAGGAGGCTACTAATTCATCTTTTGCGTAGTACACGACCGCAATCGGTGACGGATATAGTGCGAGCTTTGGGGCAATCTGACCCACGTGGGCATATATCTTCCCTCCGCCGTCGTGGTTATCCAATTGGCGATGTGTGGTGTAAGTCAAACGATGGAGTTCGTTTTAAGCGTTATTTTGTACGAAAGGAGGTTGAGGATGGCAGAGAATAAGCAGAGGGAGGGTTTTACTTTTTATCGCTCTTTCCGTGATACTATCGATCAAATTGCTCCCGAAGATCAATTGCAAATGTATCGTATTATAGCAGATTATGCACTCGACGGAATAGAACCCGATGCCGAAACCTTATCGCAGTTAGGGCGATTGTGTTGGACGGCTCTACGTCCTAATGTTCACGCAGGGCGTAAAAACTTCCTTAACGGGGTGAAAGGTGGTGCACCGAAAGGTAATAACAATGCACGAAAAACAACCCAAAAACAACCCAAAAACAACCAATGAGAATGAAAACGAAAACGAGTTTACGAGTTGAAGTAGGGAGAGAGAGGGGGAATGTTGAGGGCGGAATGTGCATCCCTACGGAGGTGGGGCGTTGCTCTCTCTCCTCTGCTCTTTCTGCTCGTTGTTGTGAAAGTGTGGATATATTCTCTTTTTTATGTTCCGATAAGTATAAAGAGCCTATAACAGCATTAAGAGCAACAAACGATCCCGATAGACGTCGGGAACTTAAACAGCAGTTACCCGCCATAACTCCCGCAGGGGTGTTTTACCCCAAACGAGGCAACCGTTACTTGCAAACCTATTCGGGTATGTTAGGTGTTGATATAGACGGAAAGGATAACCCCACCGTTGAGAGCTGGACACAGGTCGCCCACCGTATCGGCGAACGATCACCGAGCGTTGTTTATGCAGGGTTGAGCGCTGGAGGATATGGTTGTTTTGTGTTATTCCGTATTGCAACGCCTCAACGATATGCAGAGCATTACACCGCCTTGGTGGGGTTGCTTTGTGATCTCAACCTCAACGCAGATCGTGCGTGTTGTGATCTTGCCCGACTACGTTATGCGTCGTATGATCCTATGCCGTACCTCAACCCGCAGGCTATACCTCACCAACTCGACACGACGCCCCAACACTCCGAGCGTGGATATTCGGGCGTTGAGGCTACGAAAAAGCCTATATTGTGCGTTAATAGTGTGAGAGTGGGTTGCGCTCCTACCTCAACGACTGGGGAGAATTGCGGGGGAGATATGCAACATTTGTTCAGCCGTATTGAGCAAGCGGTGCGAACGGTTGAGGCGCAGGCAATCAATATCGCTGATGCGTATGTAGATTGGTATCGTATCGGGTGTGCCCTGGCGTCATCTTTTGGAGAGCAGGGGCGTGAGTTGTATCACGTTATTTCGGCACAATCGAGTAAGTATCAACGAGGCGAGTGCGATGCACAATTTAACCGATGTTTGCGCACGCACGGGATAGGTGTCGGAACACTCCTCCATTATTTCAAAAGCGCAGGCGTGAGGTGGTAATTTAGTCATATAATTAGAGAGTCTTGCGACCCTCTTTTTTATTCCGTCTTTTTTCGTTTTTCCCGCCGTTCCTCCTCGGTTCCTCCTCGGTTTAACTGATCGGTTAATTATTATATCCTCCTTTGTTCCTCCTTTGTTCCCTCTTTGTTCGTAAGCTGATGTTGTATCACAAATGGCGTTATTTAGATGGAATAATAAACCCTCAACCGCACATAGTAAGTTAGCAATATTTTGCAATAAAAAAGCACGGTTTGCGCTTTGTTGAGGGGTCAGAGTGTAGCCACGCAACATCCTTAATACCTCCGCTGGATCTTCGTCGGCTTTGCGCTCCCTGAAGCCTCCCGTATCAATAGCTAACAACAGCTCTTTATAGTCAAAATCGAGAGCTTGCAATTGTTGTAAATACTCTAACCCGCCGTTAATCGTCATTATCTCTTTTAGTTGTTTTCCATAGTGACGTAGTCCCCATATCTCCGACTTTGATAATGTGATATTTGTTGCGTCGTTGTTCGATGTGGTTTGCGCTATTTCTGCGCTCTGGGTGTTTGTTTTCTTTTCCATAGTGTATTTGTTTAATTGGTTTGTGTTACTACTCAAATACAGCTATTAAACGCCCGTTCGTAATCACTTTTTGTTTGCAAATTGTTTGCACATTATAAAATAATGAGTCGTCTACAAATGTGTAAACGACTGATTATCAATGAGCGGTAAGCGGGACTCGAACCCGTGACCCTCGGCTTGGGAAGCCGATGCTCTACCAACTGAGCTATT